>NZ_CDWRCM010000098.1:14075-16522 GCF_977927585.1 Frankia sp. CcWB2
CGTGGGCGGGCTCGTTGAGGGTGAGGCGCAGCGTGCGGTCCGCGTCGCGGAGCTCGACCACGTCAGGGCAGTCCCAGCGGCGCCGCCACCGGTCGAGTACCTGCCTCCACTGGCCAGGACCGGCCTGGCCGGGTGGGAAATCGTCGGGGGCAAGCCGCCACTGGGCCGGGGACAGGACGGTGCGCCGGTAGCGCACCCGTGGCAGGAACGGCAGTCGGACGCGCGGTCCCCAATCGAACTGGTACCAGGCGGCGGAGAACGCCCGTGGCAGGTGCGCCAGGAACCGGGCCAGCGGCGGGGGCTGTTTGTCCAGTGCGAGCGCGTGGAACACCTGCGGCTCAACCACTTGACGACGCGAGATGCTGACCAGGTGCAGCCGGTCGCGGGTCGCGGTGATGGCCAGGTCGTCCATCGTGAGCAGGCTGTCGTCGCCGGGCTGGCGGTGTTCGCCCAGCGGGAGCACGTGGTCGAGGTAGGCCGGGACGCGGCAGACGTTCTCCGCGTGCGGGTACAGCGGCCCGAAGGACATCTGCACCCGCAGCGCCCCGGCGGTGGCGGCGGGCAATGCCCGGTACGCCCGCGCCAGGCCGGACCCGGTGGCCGTCGGGGTGAACCGGCTGGTGAGGGTGCCGGCGGAGCGGGCGGGCGCGACGGTGAGCAGGAAGTCGCCCCGATCCAGCGATTGGGTGGTGGCGGCGTGGATGCGGGCGGACAACTCCATGTGCGGCGGGATGTACCGGTCGTCGAACGTTTCGCCGGTCAGCTCGCCGATCACGTCGTCGGTCAGGATGATCTCGCGGGTGCCGTCGGCCATCGCCTGCCAGGCCAGCACCAGCAGCCGCTCGTCGCGCTCGGAGATCCCCGGTGGCGGCGTGGGCAGCACGCTCCCGCGATACCCCACCGGATACCCCAGGCCGGCATCCGGGTCCAGCACCTCGGCCAGCGGCACCATCGTGCCCGTGCCGTACTTGTCGACGAAGGCAGAGTGGTAGTCACGCCAGGTTGCTTCGCCGGTCGGCTGCCGCGTCACGCGCAGCAGCGCGCTGGCGGCCCGCTCCATCTCCTGGGCGACCTGGTTGGGCAGCCGAACCGCGCAGTCGAGCAGCAGGTCCACCGCGAGCGGGGTGCGGCCATCCGGCGAGAGTTGCCTCATCCGGCGGGTGACTGTCGCGCGGATACGGCTCTGCTCGGCCCGCGTGGTCACCTCGTGATTGTGGTGGCGCAACTCGGCCAGGATGGTGTCGAGGTCACCAACCAGGGGCGCGATGTCCGAGATGGAGACGGCGTCGGCGTCGCGCAGCCGGTCCATGAGGTAGGCGAACGGGTCGGTGACGGTGAACGGGGCACGCAGGCTAGTCAGCAGGTAGCCCTGCTAGACGAGTTCGGTGAGCATGCCCCGCAGGGTGGGTCGGGAGGCGGTGAAGTCCTCGGCCAGCATGTCGATCAGCGCCCCGAACCGGACCGGCGTCGCCGCTAGGTCGTGGACGGCCGCGACCGCGCGGGTGTAGCGGATGGTCACCCTGTTCGGCCCTTGCGGTACTTCGAGTCGCCCGCCGCGGCGGACAGCGAGGTCGGTGACCACCACATCGAGCTGTTCCAGCAGTTCGGGGCACCGTTCGACCCGAGCGATGATGTCGGCCAGCCACCCGGTGTTGACACGAGCCACGCCCCGATGCTCCTCGCCCCAGTCCGCCTGGGCCGTCCTTCCCAAGACCACCGGCGCCACACCGGCGAACAGACCGAACGGGGTGGGGCGGCCGATGCTGCGCAACAGGTACCGCGCGGTGGACAGGGTGGCGCTGCGGATTTGCTTGTCGCTCACGACATGCCCGGCGCGGATGGCGTCGACGCCTTCCCCCAGGGACGGGCTGGCCTGGCGCACGGCACCGGCGAGATCGGGCCGGGACCACATCTCCTCCAGCCAACGCCGGCATCCGCCGATGTCGGTCAGGTCGGGCCAGGAGTCCACGGTGTCGGTCAGCGGAGTTGCTGCGGCCCGCAGCAACGCGACGTCGACGTGTCGGTAGAGCGGCTTTCTGTCGCTGGCACGCATCGGGTCCTCCAAGGGCTGTCGAGATCGGGCGAGTGGGGCAGCGCCGGGGCCGGAGGACGTCGCCCCCGGCCCCGGTGCCGCGCATCCGGGCAGCGGATCTCACACGCCGCCGGTGACGCACGCGGACGCGCAGGTGGGGTCACAGCCGTCGTCGGTGTTGCCCTTGCAACCGGCCAGCGGATGGCCGGGCGGAACGTCGGTGATGATCTGCACGTCGAGGGCGAACGGGTCCTCGGTGGCTGGGGGCGGCGTGGTCGGGGTCTCGGTGGCGAGGGTTGCGGTCATGGTGAACCTTTCGTTGTTGACGGGTGGATCTTCTTTAACCTGGCGGTGGAGGCATTGCGGGGCAAGGACTTCCAGGCCAGGAACCTGTTGCCTGCTCGTCCGGCGGGTC
>NZ_CDWRCM010000099.1:0-4159 GCF_977927585.1 Frankia sp. CcWB2
GTCGAGCACGACGGCGAGCCCGCTGCGCCGCCCGGCGGGCACCCGCACGATGTCCCCGGTCCGCAGCCGGGCGAGCGCCGCCGCGGATTCGGCCCGCCGGCGCGCGGAACCCTCCCGCGACAGCGCGGCCTCCCGCTCGGCGATCTCCCGGCGCAACCGGTCGTACTCGCCGATGTCACCCTTGTCGCAGCTCAACGCCTCGCGCTTCGCGTCGATCGCCTCGGTGTTGCGCTGCACCGCCCGGGCCAGGCCCACCACGGCCCGGTCGGCCTGGAACTGCGCGAACGACGACTCCAGCACGGTACGTGCCCGCTCC
Source organism: Frankia sp. CcWB2 (assembly GCF_977927585.1). Lineage (NCBI taxonomy): Bacteria > Bacillati > Actinomycetota > Actinomycetes > Frankiales > Frankiaceae > Frankia > Frankia sp. CcWB2. The sequence goes on from NZ_CDWRCM010000099.1 coordinate 317, forward strand.
CGCCCGAGCCTGCCGACCAGGTTGACGGCCATGTTGTACGACGGCCGGAACGACGAGCGCAGCGGATAGGTCCGCGTGGAGGCCAGCCCCGCGAGCGCGAGCGGGTCCAGCCCCGGCTGCCACAGGACGACCGCGTGGCCCTCCACGTCGATGCCGCGCCGCCCGGCGCGGCCCGTCAGCTGGGTGTACTCCCCTGGGGTGATGTTCACGCGGCTCTCGCCGTTGAACTTCGTCAGCCGCTCCAGCACGACCGTGCGGGCGGGCATGTTGATGCCGAGTGCCAGGGTCTCCGTGGCGAAAACCACCCGGACCAGCCCCTGGACGAACAGCTCCTCGACGATCTCCTTGAAGGTTGGCAGCATGCCGGCGTGGTGGGAGGCGATGCCGCGTTCCAGCCCCTCCAGCCACGCCCAGTAGTCGAGCACGGCGAGGTCGGTCTCGGGGATCCCGGCGGTGCGTTCCCGGACCAGGGTCCGGATCCGCTGCTGCTCCGCGGGGCCGACGAGCCGCAGACCCGCACGCACGCAGGAGGTGACCGCCGCATCGCAGCCGGCCCGGCTGAACACGAAGACGATCGCGGGGAGCAGGCCGTCGCGGTCGAGCCGTTCGACGACCTCCGGCCGGCCCGGCACCCACGTCCGCCGGCGCGCGCCGGCCGCCCCCCGGCCGCGGCCGACCGTGGGATAGCCCCCCGACAGCGCCCGGCTCTCCTCGCGGGCCAGCCGCAGCAGGTCCGGGTTCACCACTCGTCCACCGACCGCCGTCGGACCACCACGGGCCGCGGGGAAGTCTGCCACGAGCGCCCGGCCGGCACCCCCATTGCGACCACGGTCGCCACCGCGACCCCTCTGGGTGTCCCGGCCCCGTTCGCCGTTACGGTTACCGCCCCGGTCCCGCCCGCCGGGCCGCTCCCGCTCCCGCCCGCGGTCCCGATCGCCGCGGTCCCGATCGCCGATGGTGGCGCGCCGGGTGCCGGCTACCTCGAATCCGGCCTCGACCCCGGCGTTCCCGGCCTCGACCCCGGCGCTCCACCTCGACCGGGCGAGATCATCGTCCAGGACGGCACGAAGTGCCGCGGGTCCGCCCGGCGGCGGGGTGCCAGGAGTGTCCTCGAGGAACAGGTCGTACAGGGTGCGGTCAGCGAGCACATGCTGCCACAGCGGAACGGGGCGATGATCGCTGACGATGACCCGGGTGTGGCCGCGCACCGTGACCAGCCACTCGGCGAACTCCTCGGCGTTACTCACCGTCGCGGACAGGGAAACCAGCCGGACCTGCGCCGGCAGATGGATGATGACCTCCTCCCACACGGCGCCGCGCTGGCGGTCGGCGAGGTAATGCACCTCGTCCATGACGACGTAGCCGAGGTCGTCCAGCCGGCCGTTGTCGGCCGGGCCGGCGTAGAGCATGTTGCGCAGGACCTCGGTGGTCATCACCACGATCGGGGCGTCGCCGTTGCGGGAGGTGTCCCCGGTCAGCAGGCCGACCGAGGCGGCGCCGTAGCGGGAGACGAGATCGGCGTACTTCTGGTTCGACAGCGCCTTGATCGGCGTCGTGTAGAAGCAACGCGTCCCGGTGCGCAGGGCGAGATGGGCGGCGAACTCGCCGACGACCGTCTTACCCGCTCCCGTCGGGGCCGCGACGAGCACCCCTTCACCGGCCGCCAGCGCCGCAACCGCCTCGAACTGGAACGGGTCGAGCCCGAAGGGGAGGCCAGCGGCGAACTCCACAAGAATCTCGGGCGTGGAGGACACATCAGCCACCCTACGGGACGCGACGGCCGGCAGCCGACCGGTTTACGCCGGTCCCGACCGGCCGGGGAGGAACCGACGATCATCAGGTGATGTCGCCGTAGGCCCGTCAGGTGATGTCGCCGTGGGTGACGTCGGTACCCGAGAAGCCCGGGGCGACGGGGGCCGTCCCCGCGCCGACGGGTGTCGACGACCCGGTGCCGGCCGGGTCCGCCGTGCCGGGCGACGTGGCCGTCGCCGCGGGGCCCGCGGAGGCCGCCGAGCGGGGCGGGGCGTCGTCGAAGTCCAGCGGGGAGGTCTCGTCGTCGTCCAGGTCGGTGTACGGGGAGGTGTCCCCGCGGCGGGCCACCCGCCGGTCGTTAAGCCAGCCGATGATCAGTGCGACCTCGTAGAGGACCACCATGGGCAGGCCCAGCGCGAGCATGGTGAACGGGTCCTGGCTGGGGGTGACGATCGCAGCGAACACGAACACCAGGAAGATCTCGGCCCGCCGCCAGGACCGCAACTTGGCGGTGCTGATGATCCCGGCCAGATTCAGCATCGTGACGAGCAGCGGAACCTCGAATGACAGTCCGAAGATCAGCAGCATCGCCTGGACGTAGCTGAGGTACCGGTTGCCGTCCAGGACGCTGACCAGCCCGTTGCCGCCGAAGCCGAGCAGCAGACCCAGCCCGGTCGACAACGTCAGGTAGGCGAAGACCCCGCCGGTGGCGAACAGGGCGAGGGAGACGCCGACAAAGGTCAGCGACCAGCGCCGCTCGTGACGGTGCAGACCAGGGGTGATGAAGGACCAGAGCTGATACAGCCACACCGGCGAGGAGACCACCGCCGCGGCGATCATAGAGATCTTCAGGCGGATGGTGAACGCGTCGAGGATGCCGAAGAAGTACAGGGTGCAGTCGTCCGCTGCCAGGCCATCCGGGCTGAACCGCTTGCTCGCCGGCAGGTCGCAGTACGGCGCCTTGAGCCAGTCGAAGATGCGCGGCTCGAAGATGAAACAGACGACACTGGCGACCGCGAACGCGAGGAGCGCGATGGCGACGCGGTTGCGCAGCTCACGCAGATGCTCGGTGAGCGGCATGCGACTGTCCTCGACAGTACGCGTGCGGCGGTGGTTCACCGATGCGACGAGCCTTCGCGGCGTGGGCAACCCTGGCACGTCGGCGGCTCCTGGTCGAGAGGAAGGAGGAAGGGGCGCCGGCGGACGCCCGACAGGCCGTGGGACCGCCGTGAGGTCAGCCCCGGTCGGCGGCCGAGGCGGTGCCGTTCACGGACGCGGTGGCATTCACGGACGAGGCGGGGGCCTGACCGGGCGCGGCGGCCTGCGGCTGGGCCACCGGCGGCCGGGCCTCGATCGACAACGGGGCCGGCTGCGCCGCGGGCGCGGGCTGGTCATCCTCGCGCAGGCCCTTTGTCTCGGCCTTGAAGATGCGCAGCGAACGACCGAAGGAACGCGCGGCGTCAGGAAGCTTCTTCGACCCGAACAGCACCAGAACGACGAGGGCGATGATGATGATTTCGGTGGTGCCCAGATTTGGCATGGTCGGCGTCCTCCGATGAGCGCGGTACCGGGCCCGGTCCGACGACCGGTGCGATCGATGCTACGTCCGCCAGCCTAAGAGGGGATAGACGGCGTGCGGGTATCCCGGAGATGACGGATGCGCAACGAAGCCAACCTGCACGATAGCTCGTAGCACTCGGCGGGCAAAGCGTGTCCACAACGACACCAGAAACCCCAAATCATCACCGATCGCTACCTCGTCAAGCCGGAAGTCCTGGATTGTGGCAACACAAGACCATATGGCACGATCGACGTCACGCGACGGTCACTCCCGGCGGATCACACGGGGACCACGGATCCGGTCAAGCGGATCCGGTCAGGACGTGCGTTCGGCGAGCCGCGCGCTGACCTCGACGTGGTCGAGCCGCGCCGCGAGCGCCGCGGTGTCCGAGGCCAGGGCCGAGACCCGCGCGGACAGCTCCGTCGTGGCGGCCCGCACCGCGCGCATCTTCTGCCACACCCGCCACGCACTGAGCGCCAGCAGGGCGAGCGCGCCGACGATGAGGACGAGGTAGAGGAGCGCCCAGAGCA
>NZ_CDWRCM010000099.1:4383-5026 GCF_977927585.1 Frankia sp. CcWB2
ACCGATCACCCTACTCGGCGGTCGGCGTGAGCCCGTAGGCGAGCAGGGCCCGGCGGGCCAAGGCGTGCACCTCCTCGGCGAGCGCCGGCGGCTCGACCACCCGCACGTCGGCCCCGAGGCCGAGGACCAGCCGGTGCAGCCAGGAGGTCTCCCCGGCGTACAGCGTGACCTCGAGCCGTCCGCTGGGCAGCTCGCGCACCTCGGTGACCGGGTAGTAGTCGGCCACCCACCGGGCCGGGGACGCCAGCTCCAGCACGACCCGCACGTCCGCCGGGCCGGGCCGGTAGATCCCCTCCCTGGTGTCGCGGGACACCGTACCCGGCGGCGGGACCGCCGGGGCGTCGAGGATCGTCACCCCGCCCGGCCCGTCGATGCGGTCCAGCCGGAACAGCCGCACCGCCTCCGCCCGGTGGCACCATCCCTCCAGGTACCAGCGGCCGTCCTGGACCAGCACCCGCATCGGGTCGACGTCGCGCTCGGTCAGCTCGTCGCGGGACCAAACCAGGTAGCGCAGATGCACCCGTCGGCGGTCCCGCAGCGCCCGCTGCACCACCGCGAGGACCTCGTCGTGGACGTCGAGGGTGACGCGTACCTGGCCGACGGCGGCGGTGCCGGCGCCTCCTCCAGCTTCTCCAGCGCCCGG
>NZ_CDWRCM010000099.1:5502-13928 GCF_977927585.1 Frankia sp. CcWB2
TCCAGGGCCTCGCGGCCGGCGAGGCCGGGCACGTCGGCGAGCGCGCGGGCGGCGACGATCAGGGCCGTCGCCTCGTCGACCGACAGCCGCAGCGGCCGGTCGAGAGTCTGCGGATCGACGACGGTGATCTGATCACCGGAATAGCTCAGGTCGATGAGGTCCCCGGGCGCGCCGCCGGGCAGGCCGCAGACGAACAGCAGGTCGAGGTCGTCGCGCAGCTGGCGGGGGGTGACCCCGAAGGCCACCGCCGCCTCGGTCAGGGAGATCCCGGGATGCGCCCGCAACCAGGGGACGAGCGCGAGCAGCCGGCTCAGCCGGTCGGTGGCGGCGCTCACCGCGTGCCCGGAGCGAGCGCCGGACGATGAACCGGGGCGGGCACCGCACGGCGGATCATCGGGCGCTCACCGGGCGTTCGTCGCGGCGCACCCCCGCAGGTGGGAACGCCACGCCGCGGGCGGCGGTGCCCGCGAGCGTGGCGGCGGTGCCCGTGATGGCCGCCCGGAGCCGACCGACCACAGCCGCGCGCAGCTCGGGTGGGTCGACGACGACGACGTCCGGACCCGATCCGACGATCCACCGGGCGAGCTGTTCGGTGTCGGCGAAATCCATCTCCAGCAGATCCATGCCCGGCGGTGGATTCGTGTCCGGCGACGGATCGGCGTCGCCCGGCGACGGCGACGCCGCCGGGCGGGCGTACCGTCGCAGCGCGTGCGCGCTGCCCCGGCGGACCGCCAGCGTGGCGGTCCGGAAGCGGTCCGGGGGGCCTGCGCCGAGACCATCGCCCGCAGGTCGACCCCTGGCGGGACCTGGACCGCGCCGGCCGGTCCGACCATGCGCACCGGGCCGGTGAACCGGGACAGCCGGAACACCCGGGCCGCACCACGGTGCAGGTCGTGCCCGGCGAGGTACCACCGCCCCCGCCAGGACAGCACACCCCAGGGCTCGACGTGCCGGTCGGCGGAGTCCGTCTCACCGACCTTCCGGTACGGGAAGCGGATGGTCCGACCGGCCTGGACCGCCGCGAGGCGCTGCTCGAAGGCCGGCTCGGTTGCATCGACCCGCGGTTCGAAGCCGTCGAGCACGCCGAGCCCGCCACCACATCACCGCGGCCCCGCCCGCGGCGAGCTTGCGCAGGGCGCTGGCGGCGGGCCCGGCGAGCGCCGTGCTCGACCACAGCGAGCCGGCGACAGCCAAAGCCGCGGCCTCGTCCGGTTCCAGGGCGATGTCGGGCAGCGCGTAGTCGCCGCGGCGGATACGGTAGCCGATCTCGTTGCTGAACGCCGAGTCCGCGCCGGTCTCCAGGGGGATGCCGATCTCCCGCAGATACGCCTTGTCCCGCTCGAACATCCGCCGGAAGGCGTCCTGCTCTTCCTCGGTGCGCCCGGGCTCGTAGCCCTCCACCAGCTCGCCGATCTGGGACACGGTGAGGAAGCGCGATGTCGCCATCAGGCACATCGTCAGGTTGAGGAGCCGCTCCACCCGTCGCCGGGACACACCCGCAAAGGGTAGCCGCCGGAGTTCACCGGCCACGCACCACCCCGTCCCCGCCCCACCGCTGGCGCACCGGTCGCGCCCACCGGGCCACCCACGGCCGGGCCGGGTGAGGGCCGGTGGGCTACGGCTGGCCGGCGCCGGCCCCGACGCCCGACGTAGCCCCGACGCCCGGCGTGGCCCCGTCGACCGCGATCAGGTCCACCACGAACACCAGAGTGTCGTCGGCGAGGATCGTCGGCGGACGTCCCCCCACCGGGCCGTACCCGAGGTCGGGCGGGATGATGATCTGGCGGCGGCCGCCGACGCGCATCCCGTCGATGCCCTGCCCGAAGCCGGCGATCGTGCCGTCCAGCGGGAAGGTCGCCGGCTGGCCCCGCGCCCAGCTGCTGTCGAACTCCTTGCCGTCGCGCCAGAGCACGCCCACGTACCGGACGGTGGCGGTGCTGGTGGCGGAGGCGACCGCGCCGTGACCGGTCACGAGATCGGTGGTGACCAGCGTGGCCGGCGCCGTCCCCCAGCCCGCCGCGGAGATCGGCTTGCGGCTCAGGTCGGTGGCACCCGCGACCGCGGGGACCCGCCCGGAGGTGCCGTCGACGGCCGTCCGGGAGGGCACCGGCGCCGCCTTGGTGCCGTCGGGGGCGTCGGAGGCGCCGCAGCCGGCCAGGAGCGGGGCGAGCAGCACGGCGGGCAGCACGGCACCCGCGAGCAGGTGCCGGCGGGTGGCGGACGGCCGACGGCCGCTGCCACGCGAGCCGGAACGGGCTGACGCGAAGGGCAGGACGACGCCGGCGCGTCGCGGCACGAACATCACAGGGGCTCGAGTCCTCACATACTGGCGATGAGCTTGTCGACCCGATCGTCGACGGAACGGAACGGGTCCTTGCACAGGACCGTACGCTGAGCCTGATCATTGAGCTTCAGGTGGACCCAGTCGACCGTGAAGTCCCGGCGTTTCTCTTGGGCGCGCTTGATGAACTCGCCGCGCAGCCGGGCCCGGGTGGTCTGCGGGGGGCGTGACTTGGCCTCGAAGACGTCGAGGTCACGGGTGACGCGCTCGACCAGACCAGCCCGTTCCATCCGGTAGTACAGGCCCCGGTCACGGTGGATGTCGTGGTATTTCAGGTCGAGCTCGGCGACCCGCGGCGAGGCCAGCGACAGCCCGTGCTTGTGCCGGAACCGCTCGATGAGCACGTACTTCGTCACCCAGTCGATCTCACGGGCGACAAGCTCGAGGTCGTCGGTCTCGATCGCGAGCAGGGTGCGGCCCCACAGGTCGAGCACCCGCTTGGCGACCTCGTCCCCGCCGCGGCGCTCCACGAACTCGACCGCCTTGGAGTAGTACTCCCGCTGGATGTCCAGCGCGCTGACCTCACGCCCGTTGGCCAGCTTGATCCTGCGCTGGCAGGTCATGTCGTGGCTGACCTCGCGAATCGCCCGGATCGGGTTCTCCAGGGTCATGTCCCGCAGCATCACGCCGGCTTCGATCATGCGCAGCACCAGGTCGGTCGCCCCGAGCTTGAGCAGCATGGTCGTCTCACTCATGTTCGAGTCGCCGACGATCACGTGCAGCCGCCGGAACCGCTCGGCGTCGGCGTGCGGCTCGTCACGGGTGTTGATGATCGGCCGGGACCGGGTGGTCGCCGAGGACACCGACTCCCAGATGTGCTCGGCGCGCTGGGAGATGCAGTACACCGCGCCCCGCGGGGTCTGCAGCACCTTGCCCGCGCCGCACAGGATCTGCCGGCTGACCAGGAACGGCACCAGCACGTCCGCGAGCTTCGAGAACTCGCCGTGCCGGCCGACGAGGTAGTTCTCGTGACAGCCGTAGCTGTTGCCGGCGGAGTCGGTGTTGTTCTTGAACAGATGGATGTCGCCGGCGATGCCCTCCTCGCGCAGCCGTCGTTCGGCCTCGACAAGCAGGCCCTCGAGGATGCGTTCCCCGGCCTTGTCGTGGGTGACCAGGTCGGGCACGGAGTCGCATTCCGGGGTGGCGTACTCCGGATGGCTACCGACATCCAGGTAGAGGCGGGCGCCGTTCTTGAGGAACACGTTGCTGCTGCGTCCCCATGACACGACACGACGGAACAGGTACCGTGCCACCTCGTCCGGGGACAGCCGTCGCTGCCCCCGGAACACGCAGGTGACGCCGTACTCGTTCTCCAGTCCGAAGATGCGGCGGTCCACGTCTGCGACCCTATGCTCGAATGCCGCCTCGGCGCGCCGGGACGCTCGGGCCGGATGTCACCCTGAGGCGGATTCGCCCCTCCTGCGGACGGACGGGCCGACCGACGACCGCCAGGCCCAGCCCGACGACGAACCAGCCGGCGAGGACCAGTACCGGACGGCCACCGCCGGCACCGTCGAAGTAGGCCGTCGAGCGCAGCAGCGTGGCACCCGCCCCCGGCGGCGCGAACTGGCCGATGTCGCCCCAGGGCTGTGGCAGCATCTCCGGTGCGGAGGCCACCGCCGACAGGGCGGCACCAGCGACCAGAACCAGCACCGCGGCGACGAGACCCGGCACGCCCGCGACCGCACCGAGTCCCAGGACCGGCCCGGCGACGGCCAGCGCCAGCAACGTCACGACCGCCATAGTCGTCAGGAACTCCCCGGGCAGGACGTCCAACGCCCCCTGCAGCGCGACGGCCCCGGCGAAGCCGGAGAGCACCGCGAGCGCGGCGAGCCCGGCGAGCCGGATCACCCGCGACCCCACCATCCGCGCCAGCAGCACGCCGGCCGCGGTGATCACCAGCGTCAACGGGAGGTAACCGGCCGCCAGCCCGCCGCCGGTCTGGTCCCGTGGCGCGTTGGCCACCACGTCGACCACCGGGATCTCCAGACCTGGCATGAACACCCGGATGCCCCGGGTCAGCGCCTCGGTGACCGCCGGGCTCGCCGCGGAGGCGACCCGCAGGGTCAGGCCGTTGCCGCCGATGACGATCGCGGCGTAGGCGTCACGCTCGCGCAGCGCACGGTCGGCGGCGGCCACCGTCGGCACCGTGCGCACCGTGAGGGCGCCCGGCTCCACCCGGCTGATCTGGTCGGCGAGCGCGGTCGCCGCGGGTGCCGGGCCCACGGTGAGGATCGGCAGGTCCCGGGGGCGCAGGCTGGTGACGGACGTTCCGTACAGCCAGACCAGGACGCCCATCAGCAGGGCCATGCCGACGGTGATGACGGCGATCCGCCGGGCACCGGGCGTGCCGAGCCCGTCGACGCCGCCGAGCCGGGCCCACGCCCGTCCGGCCGGATCAGCCGGATCGGCCGGATCGGGCAGGCCGGGCAAGCCGGGCAGGCCGGTCTCGCCCGAGGCCAGTGGGGGCGACGGCGCCGAGTGTCCCGGCTGGGGGCGCTGTCCCGGAAGAGGATCATGTTCGCCGCCGCCACGATGCCGTCCCCCGCTCACCACAGGAGGGCTCCGACGGTCCGGTCGACGTGCGCCGGGTCCACCGCGCTCCCCCAGGTCGCCGCCACCCTCGGCAGTGGTTGCCTCACCGCGTCCTCCCTCCGTCCAGCGACACCCGCCAGGCCACTACAAGGAGTAGCGTGACGCCTTCATGTTGTCGAGGCCTGTCTGGTGGCGTGTCGCGGCCCGGCGTGTCCGGGTGAACCCGCCGGTCCGCGGCGGTTCCAGACACCAGGTGCAGGACAGGCGGATCGGGCGGGAAGGCTCGCCGGCGGAAAGGATGGCGCCATGGCAACCGGAACGAACGACGCGACGTCCCATCGAACACGACATCACGGCGAAGACAGGGCCCGGCTGCGGGCGCAGGTCGTCCGCGGCCGCGGCGGGCTGCCGCTCACAGTCCTCGCCCCGGCCGCGGAGGACCCGCCGCGCGGCGGCATGGTCGTCGTCCAGGACGCCCGAGGCATCACGCCGTACCTGGTCTCCGTCTGCGACCGGCTCGCCGGTGCCGGCTGGCTCGCCGTGGCCCCGCACCTGTATCACCGCGACGGGCTGGACGAGGTGGACCCGGCCGACGGCTGGGCCGCGGCCACGTCGACGATGGGCACCCTGTCCGGCGCGGGCATCGACGCCGACATCGACGCGGCGCTCGGGCACCTCCTCGACGCGGGCTTCCCCGCCGAGCGGAGCGCAGTCATCGGCTTCTGCATGGGTGGCACGGTCGCGCTGCACACCGCCACCCGGCACCCCCTCGCCGCGGCGGTGTCGTTCTACGGCGGCGGGGTCAGCACACCGTACTGGCCCGGCATCCCCGCCTTGGTGGAGGCGGCACCGTCGTTGCGCGGGCCGTGGCTCGGCCTCTACGGCGAGGAAGACGCCCTGATCTCCACCGACGAGATCGCCGCCCTACGGGCCGCGGCCGCACGCTCGGGCGCCCCGACGGAGCTGGTCAGCTACGCCGGGGCCGGCCACGCCTTCCACAGCGACGACCGGGAGGCGGTCTACCGCCCGGTCGCCGCGGCCGACGCCTGGTCACGGGCACTCGCCTTCCTCGACCGGCACGTCCGCCCCCGCTGAGGCGCCCGGCCGGCCAATCGAAGATCGCCACCATCGACATCGCGAGCATCACCCGCACGGCGCCCAGAGGTCACTCCGGTCGGCTTCCGACCCGGTCCCCCGCACCGCCACCACGCTGAGTTGCGGTGCCACCGGCTCGCGACCAGTGGGCCTGGGCGCACCGCCGACCGGAGCCCGCGCACGCAGGCGGCGTGTCGGCCGCCGACCAGGGATCTCCCTTACCCGCGCAGGACGTCCACCATAGTGGAGATGGAAAGGCCGAGCAGAACGAGGGCGGCGAACTGCTGGACCCGGCGCAGCGGAGCGACCCGCAGCAGGAAGTGGCCAAAGGCGACAGCCAGCCCAGTGACGGTGCACAGGGCCAGCAACGCGCCGACGCCGACGGGAATCGGGCGGTGGTAGCGGGCCGCGAGGGTGGCGGTGAGAATCTGGGTGAGATCACCGAACTCGGCGACGAGGACAACACCGAACGCCTCGGCCCATACGCGTCTCGCGGCGGGTCCCTCGACGCCGGCGGCCTTGTGCCCCTCCAGTTCGGCGGGGTCGGCGGGGTGGGAACGCAGGAGGAGGACCGCACCGACGAAGAACAGCGCCCCGGCGACCAACTCGACAGCCCTTCGGGGCAGCGCCGCGACCAAGCCGCCGACGGCGGTGGCGACGCCGACGTGCACTGCGAACGCTGCCCAAATCCCAGCGAGAACCGGCAGCGGCCGGCAGCGGGCACCCAGAACGAGTGCCGCCACGAACGTCTTGTCCGGCAGCTCGGCCGGGAAGACCACAGCGAAGGCGGTCGCTGCAATGATGATATTGTCCACGGCGAGCCCCCGCCGGCCCGGGGCCAGCCCACCCCGGCAGGGCGGCGTGTGATGAACCCCTTCGAAGGCTCCTGCCTGGTCGAACGGCATCCTACCCGGCCCGCGGACTTCACGAACCGCGAAACACTCCCCCGCGGGGACGCGGCAGCACAAGAACCGTTTGCCAGCTAGGGCTGACAATCTTGGTTCGGGGTCCCGAAATCACCATCCGTCCGGTCGCTACGCGGCTGCGGTGATCCGGTACACCTCGCGACGACCGGCGGGCGGACGGCCCGGAGACCCATCAGCGATCATGTCTGGCAGGACCGCCGGGCCCAGGCGGCGAACATCGCCGCGCTGATGAGGAGGTTGTTCTCGTCGCGGCTGAGGGACCACCACTGGTCCACCTCGTCCCGGGTCAGCAGTCCGGCTTCAATGATGCTCTCCTGGAACCGCTCCACGAGGAGCTGCCAGGCGAGCCACGACTCGCCGGTGCCGCGGGACTGAACGCCGTGGTACTGCGCGGACTCGTCGGTGAGGTCCAGGCTGAGCACATCGCCGAGGAGTCGGCGGCCATAGGTCGCGTCAAACCCGCCACCCTCGCCTATGAGCCCTTGCAGCGCGCGGACCATGGCGGTGTGTATCGGCGCCTCCGGGACGACCAGGTCGGCGCAGGTCCAATCGACCTCCTCGATCAGAAGCCAGCCGCCTGGTGCGACCGCCGCCGCGAGCCGTTGGAGCGCACGCCGATGGGGGTGGAGGTGTGCGATCAGGAGCCGGGCGTGGACCAGGTCGAACCGCGCGTGCGGAAGATCGTCGACCATCACGTCCATGCGCCGGACCTCGACCGGCTCCGGTAGCCGGTCGAGGAAGCGGATGTCGCGGTCCACCGCGAGGACGTGCCCCGTGGGGCCGACGACCTCGGCCAGGGCCCGGGCGACCGAGCCGGTGCCCGCGCCGACCTCGAGGCAGTGATGCCCAGCGCCGATACCCAGGGCCGCCACGAGCCGCATGGTGCCCGGGTCCCACAGCTGCGCCATCGCTTCGAGGCGGGTGCGCTCGTCCGGATGCCCCTGGTCCAACACGTAGGTGGACACATCAGTGCCCCCATGGTCGCATATGGCGTCGATCGACGTCCGCTGGGACTCCGACACGGATTATTCCTCGCCTCGCCGGGTGTTTACACCGGCGATCCGTTTCTCCTATCGAGTCATAGACGACCTTGCGGCGCACGGGGCGTTTATGTGAGCATTCCATCGACATCGCGACCGAATCGGTTCGAAGAATGTTCATCTCGTGGTAGTCGGCAGAGGCTGTCATCAACGGCACTGTAATCAACGGAACTCCAGCGAGATGATTTTGTGGCACCCGTGCCGAGAGAGGGGCGTGGACGTGTCCACTGCGCCGCAGGTTGTCTTCGACGCCTTTCACCCCATGCACCGATCCAACCCCTACCCGCGGTACGCGGCCGTCCGCGATTTCGCCGCACTGTACCCGATCAGTCCGGGTATTCTCATGGCGACACGCTACGAGGAGTGCTCGGCGGTTTTCACGGACGCGCTGTGGGGCCACGGCTACGAGGAGGGCATCAACCCCTTCCGTCCAGGAGTGGCTCCCGACGACGTGCCGGGGTCGATGCTGCGGATGGACCCGCCGGACCA
>NZ_CDWRCM010000099.1:14044-16410 GCF_977927585.1 Frankia sp. CcWB2
TCAAACGGGCGTTCGTCCCGCGCAGCACCGAGGGGCTCCGGCAGCGGATCGAAGATCTCGTCAACGCGCTGCTCGACGCGGCGATCGAGGCCGGCGAGGTTGACCTGATGGAGGCGTTCGCGCGGCCACTGCCGCTCACCCTCATCGGCGACATGTTTGGCATCCCGCCCGAGGACTACCCCGCGGTCCAGAAGTGGTCGCTGGAGATCGTCCGCGGCACGGATCCGGACGTCCTGCAGTCGCCCGAGAGCCTGGCGCGCAGGCCGGAGGCCATGCGGGAGTTCGAGGCGTACTTCGCGGCGCTACTCGCGCAGCGGCGCGAGGATCCTCGCGACGACATGCTGAGCGGGATGTGCGCGGCCGAGGACCGCGGCGAGCTGAGCGGCCGGGAGGCACTCGGGCTGTCCGTGGGGTTGCTGATCGGGGGGTACGAGACCGTCTCCGACCTGATCGGCAAGGGTGTCGTGGCCATGGTGCGCAACCCCGACCAGATCGCGCTCTGGCTTGCCGATCCCGATCTCGCGGCGCCCGCCGTTGACGAGTTGCTCCGCTACGAGCCGCCCGTGCAGTTCACCCACCGGGTCGCGTTGGCGGAACGGGAGCTGGCCGGGCATACGTTCGCGCGGGGGGGGACGGCATCGTCATCCTGACCGCCGCCGCCAACCGCGACCCCGCCGTGTACACCGATCCGGAGCGTCTGGACATCACCCGGTTCGCCGGCCGCACCCCCGCGCCGCGCCACCTCTCGTTCAGCGAGGGGCTCCACTACTGCCTCGGCGCGCATCTCGGCCGGCTGGAGACTCAGATCGCCGTGGACACCCTCCTGCGCCGCGCCCCCGGGCTGTCACTGACCGACGAACCCGTCTGGCGCAACACGGTCGCCATCCACGGGCTGGACACCCTTCCGGTCCGCCTTCGGGATTGACCGACCGCCCACGACGCCCGGCCCACCGCATTCCAGGGAGACCAATGAGCGTGAACGAAACGGGTGCCGAACCGGACGTCACCGCCCCTCGCGCCGGCGTGCCGCGGGTCGTCTTCGATGCGTTCGATCCCGAGCACTGGCCCAACCCTTATCCCCGGTACGCCGCGGCCCGCGAGGCCGAACCGCTTTTTCCCACTCCGCTGGGCGTACACCTGGTGACCCGCTACCAGGACTGCGCGACCGTTCTCCAGGACAACACCTGGAGTCACGCCCACGAGGCCGAATTGTTCCATCCCGGCGTCGACACCCTTGACTTGCCGACCTCGTTCCTCTGGATGGACCCGCCCGACCACACCCGGCTGCGCGGGCTGGTCAGCAAGGCGTTCACCCCGCGCACGGTGGCCAACCTGCGGCCCCGCATCGAGCAACTCGTCACGGACCTGTTCGACGCGATCGTCGAGGCCCGCGAGGTCGACGTGATTACCGCGTTGGCCTACCCGTTGCCGCTCACCATCATCGCCGAGCTGCTCGGCGCGCCGGCCGAGGACCATCCGGACCTTCAGCGCTGGTCGGGGACGCTCGCCCGCGGGTTCGACCCCGACCCGCTCCTCTTGCCCGAGGAACGTGACGCACGCTCCCAGGCCGCCCGCGACTTCGTGGCCTACTTCCGTGCCCTCATCACCCGGCGTCGCGCCGAACCGGCCGATGACCTGATCAGCGAGCTCGCCGCCGTCGAGGAGCAGGGCGACGTCCTGACCGAGAACGAGATGCTCGCGACCTGCGTCACGCTGCTGGTAGCCGGGCACGAGACAAGTGTCAACCTGGTCGCCAACGGCATCCTGGCGTTGATCCGCCACCCCGACCAGTACGCCTTGCTCCGATCCACCCCGCGGTTGGCAGAGCCCGCCGTCGAGGAGATGCTGCGTTACGACTCGCCGGTGCACATGACCACCCGCCTCGCCCACCAGCGGACGGAACTCGCCGGGCACACGTTCCAGGCCGGTGACGGCGTCGTGTTGCTCTTCGGCTCGGCCAACCGGGATCCGGCGGCGTTCCCTGACGCCGAGCGGTTCGACATCACCCGGTACGCGGGCCAGACGCCCGCGAAGCGTCATCTCACGTTCAGCCTCGGCATCCACTACTGCCTCGGCGCGCCGCTCGCCCGCCTGGAGATGGAGATGGTGCTGCACGAGCTCATCCGGAGAGGGATCACGATGACGCCGCTCACGGACGACCTCGCCTACCGTAGGAACCTCGTCCTGCGCGGCATCGCCAGCTTCCCGGTCCGCTTCGAACAGCACGCCGGTGTCCTCGGTCAGGTGCCAACGTAGGCCGCGAGGTGCTCGCCGGTGAGGGTGAAGCGGATCTGGATCTGGATCTGTCGCTGATCTTGTGATTCTTCTGGCCCGCCGGTGATCATCGGGTGAGGAGGGCCCGTTTG
>NZ_CDWRCM010000100.1:0-4878 GCF_977927585.1 Frankia sp. CcWB2
AGTACTAGGCGCAGTAGGCGCGGCGAGGTCAGTAGGCGTGGCGAGGTCAGGGGATCCGACGAACGTAGGCGATCGCGTCGAGGGGGATGGTCCAGCCGGAACGGATCTGGCCGCGCCGGGCGAACTCGCCGACGGCGTGTTCGGCTACCTCCAGGAAGTCCGAGCCGACCCGCACCGGCGTTCCGTGCAGGGTCACCCCGTCCACCAGCATGAGCGTGCACGCCGAGCGGTCCCGGACGAGCCCGCGCAGGACGTACCGCAGATCCAGCTTGGCCGCCAGCGGACCCTCATGACCCGGCTGGGCTGAGACCACCGGCAGGTTCTCCACGGCCAGCAGCGACCGCACCGGCACCAGAGCCTCCGTCGCGCCGGGCTCGGCCATGAGCAACCAGTCCACCCCGAGGGCCGACAGGGTGCCGTGCAGGATCTCGGGAGCGCGCTGACCACCCAGCACCCGGCAACGCGCCGGGTGTCCGACGACAGGTCGCATCCGATCGATCAACCGCAGGTAGGCAGCCTCCCGTCGGCTGCGGTCCGCGAGCTCGGCGGAGAGCTCGGCGGCCTCATTCGCCTCCCACTGCAGCTCCAGGTCGGCGAACAGATCCTCCCATCGCACGAAATTCCTCCCATAAAGGTAGATTTCGCCCGCTTCTCCCAGTCACCCCTCACTCCCCACACAAGCAGGGTTGACAGCGAGCTTTCAGGGGTTTACACAAGCAAACGTAGGCAAACGAACGATCTCGACAACATCCGGCGGACAGGAGTACCCACAATGATCGCGAGGGCGGCTCGACAGACGCTGGCGCGGTTCGCCGGCGCGACCGCGGCCGCAATCACGGCGATCATATTGATCGTTTTCGGACCCCGGCTGGCCGACCTGCCGGAGAGCATCGAGGCCGCCCCAGCATGGTTCGCCGCCGCGCCCGAGCAGGCGCTGGCCACAATCATCGGGGTCGTCGCCTGGGTGTGCCTGCTCTGGCTGTGCCTGGGGGTTCTGCTCAGCGCGCTGTCGGCCGTCCCCGGCGGAGTCGGCCGGCTCAGCGCGGCGCTGGCCCGCCGGATCGTTCCCCGCACGATGCGGCGGATGCTCGAGATCGGCCTCGGAGTGACACTCGTCGCCGGGGTGGCGCCGATCATCGCCGCGGTCCCGGCCTCCGCGGCCACCGGACCTGCGGGGACCGGTGTCAGTGCGGGCGCCACCGCCGCACTGCCCGATCTGGACCGGCCCACCACCGTCGGCCACCCCCCGAACCCGATAGCCAGCTTCCCCGGCCTCGACCGCCCCCCGGCCGGCACCTCCGCCGGTCACACCCCCGCGACACCCCCCGCATCCTCCACCGGCCCCGCCTCCCCTACCGAACCCGTAACCGGCGCCGGTGCCATCCCGGCGACCAGCCCCACCCCGACGATCTCGGTTCCCGGTCTCGGCGAGGCGATCCCCGTCGTGGACCTGCACGGGACCACCTCAGCGGCCGGCTCGCCGACGCGGCCCCCCTCCCCGGGTTCCGCCGCCGGCGGAAACCCGGTGCACACCGCCCCTGACCCCGGCGCCCTCACTCGGCTCACCACGGCTCACACGACCACAGCCGGCTGGCCGGACCTGGACCGACCCGCCACCACCTCCCCGAGCAACCCGGCCGCGCCCGGCGCAGCCATCACTCCGACGCCGTCCCACCCGACGCCGTCCCACCCGACGCCGTCCGGACCGGCGGCTCCGGCCGCGTCGACACCAGCCCGGGATCCGATCGTGCCGCCGGCCCCTCGTGGAACGGGCACGCCCATGAACCTCCCGGGTACCGACCGGACCTCTCCCGGCGTCGATGCGGCGGAAATCGTCGTCCTCCGCGGCGACAGTCTCTGGTCCATCGCGGCCCGTCATCTCGGCCCGGACGCGACGCAGGAGCAGATCGCAGCCGAGTGGCCACGGTGGTGGGCCGCCAACTCCGACCTGATCGGCCACGACCCGAATCTGATCTTCCCCGGCCAACGCCTGAAGCCACCCCCCGGGCCCTGACCCCGCCCACCACTTCCGGAGCCTGCCGTGACCGCCACCTACGCCCTGACCCTGCCCCGGCGTCCAATTCCGGCCCCCGCAATGCACCGCCTTCCCGTCATCCCCCACGAACCGCCCTATGACGACGAGGCCGGACCCTCGCCGGCCGGCGCCTCGACCGGCTCGTCGACAAGGCCGCCCCGACCCCGGGTGCGGCCGGCC
Organism: Frankia sp. CcWB2; assembly: GCF_977927585.1. Classification (NCBI taxonomy): domain Bacteria; kingdom Bacillati; phylum Actinomycetota; class Actinomycetes; order Frankiales; family Frankiaceae; genus Frankia; species Frankia sp. CcWB2. Next base: position 2,216 of record NZ_CDWRCM010000100.1, read on the forward strand.
GGATGCACCACCGCCGATCGTCCAGGCCGGCCCGTGACCGCCCCGGGACCCGGCGGGCCGCCGCGCGGCCGTGGCGGTGCGGACGGCCAGACCGAGCCCGGTGGCACGACGACGGTCGATCGGACGCCTCGGCACCTCGCCATGCCCGAACGCACGGTCACGGGGACAGGAACGGGATCAGCGGCGTCACACGTGGTGCCGGGTCTCGAACCGGTAGCCGGTCCGCGGCCGGGGCGCCCCGCCGGGAGCCGGACGAACCCACCGTCCCGGGAAACGGCGGTGGTCATCGTCAGAGCGATCGTCGAGACGCTCGGCGGAGTGCGCCCGGCCTCGCATCTCGCCGGATGGACGACGCCCCGCCTGCAGAACGATCTCGAACGCATCGTCGCCCAGACCACGGATCGCAGGCGGAGTCAGGTCCGCAGCGTACGGGTCAGCGAACCGCGACCCGGAGTCGCCGAGGTCTCGGCGGTCATCAGCCGAGGTGCCCGGGTGGCCGCACTCGCGCTGCGCATGGAGTCGTCCGGCGGACGCTGGCGGGTGACAACCCTGCAGGTGGGTTAGCGCGGCCACCGGCTCCAGGGATGGATCACTCGGCGTTGCGGCGCGCCGGGTCGCCGTGGCATCGCTTGTACTTGCGGCCTGACCCACACGGGCAGGGCGCATTGCGAGCGGGACGCGTGCCCGCACCGGGCTGCGCCGTGCCGGCTTCGCCGCGGGCGGCGCTGAGCGCACCGTTTCCAGCCGGGCGGCCCAGTCCCGACCCGCCGTCCACCGTCGTGACCGGCCCGGATCCACCGTCGACTGACGGCGCGGTGTAGCGCAGGCCACCGGTCGGCCGCCGCGGCTCAAGCCCCTTGACGAAGACCGGCGGCGGTGCGGACGGAACCGGTGAAGGGGGTGGCGGAGTCTGGTCGGCCGCCGCGGGGCGAGCGGGCTGCGCGTCCGCGACGGGCCCGGCGCCGCCCGGGATCGTCGGCGCCACCGGAGCGGGCAGGGTCGCGGCTCCGGCCGGCGGTGCGGGAGCGGCGGACGCGGCCGGCTCGACGCCCACCGGCGCGGCGGCCTCCTCCTGCCCCGCGACCTGAACCTCGACGTTGAACAGCAGCCGGACAGATTCCTCCTTGATACCCTCCATCATCGTCTGGAACATGTCGAAACCCTCACGTTGGTACTCGACCAGCGGGTCCCGCTGTCCCATCGCCCGCAGCCCGATGCCCTCTTGCAGGTAGTCCATTTCGTAGAGGTGCTCGCGCCACTTTCGGTCCAAGACCGCGAGGACGACCCGTCGCTCCAGCTCCCGCATGATCGGTTCGCTGTCGGGGCCGTCGCCGAGGTCGAGTTCCCGCCGGTCGTACGCCTCCTGCGCGTCGACCTGGATGTCCTCGAGCAGGTGATCGGCAGTGAGCCCGTCACGATCGTCGACATCGGGTGCCACCACACCGACCGGGTAGAGCTGCCCGAGCGCCGTCCAGAGCGTGTCGAGATCCCACTCCTCCGGGTACCCGTCGGCGGTGGCGCCGCGCACGTACCCCTCGACGGTGTCGTCGACGAAGTGACGCACCTGCTCGTGGAGATCAGCACCGCCGAGAACCTTGCGGCGCTCCTCATAAATCACGGTGCGCTGCTTGTTCATGACCTCGTCGTACTTGAGGACGTTCTTGCGGATCTCGAAGTTCTGCCCCTCGACCTGGGTCTGGGCCGACCGGATCGCCCGAGTCACGATCTTCGATTCGATCGGGACGTCCTCGGGGATGTTCAGCCGATCCATGATGCCCTCGACCGCGGCCGCGTTGAACAACCGCATGAGATCGTCGCCGAGGGAGAGGTAGAAGCGCGACTCACCGCGGTCGCCCTGCCGGCCGGCCCGGCCACGCAGCTGGTTGTCGATGCGCCGGGACTCGTGCCGCTCGGTGCCGAGCACGTACAGGCCGCCGGCGTCGACGACCTCCTCGTGCTCGGCCTTCACCGACTGCCTGGCCTTCTCCAGGGCCTCCTGCCAGGCCGCCTCATAGTCCTCGGGGGTCTCGATCGACGAGAGGCCGCGCTGGCGCAGCTCGGCCTGGGCAATGAACTCCGGGTTGCCGCCGAGCATGATGTCCGTACCACGACCGGCCATGTTCGTTGCCACCGTGACGGCGCCCTTGCGGCCCGCCTCGGCGATGATGGCCGCCTCCCGCTCGTGGTGCTTGGCGTTGAGCACCTCGTGCGGCACACCACGCTTGCGGAGTTGCTTCGAGAGGTACTCGGACTTCTCGACGCTGGTGGTGCCGACCAGGACCGGCTGGCCCTTCTCGTGCCGCTCGGCGATGTCCTCCACCACGGCGTCGAACTTCGCGATCTCGGTCTTGTAGACGACGTCCGGCTGGTCGAGCCGGACCATCGGCTTGTTCGTCGGGATGGGGACGACCCCGAGCGAGTAGATCTGGTGGAACTCGGCCGCCTCGGTCATGGCGGTACCGGTCATACCGGAGAGCTTGTCGTAGAGCCGGAAGTAGTTCTGCAGCGTGATCGTCGCGAGGGTCTGGTTCTCCTGCTTGATCTCGACCTTTTCTTTGGCCTCGATCGCCTGGTGCATTCCCTCGCTGTAGCGACGGCCGTGGAGCACGCGGCCGGTGAACTCGTCGACGATGAGAACCTCACCGTCGGTAACGATGTAGTCC
>NZ_CDWRCM010000100.1:5188-8783 GCF_977927585.1 Frankia sp. CcWB2
TTGTCCCGCTTGTAGAGCTCCTTGGCCTTCAGTGAATTGTTCAGGTAGCCCACGAGCGGAGTGTTCACCGATTCGTAGAGGTTCTCGATGCCGAGCTGGTCCTCGACCTTCTCGACCCCGGACTCGGTGATGGCCACCGTCCGCTTGCCCTCTTCGACCTCGTAGTCGACATCGCGTTCGAGCAGCGGGGCGATCCGGGCAAACTCCGTGTACCACCTGGTCGGATGATCCGCTGGACCGCTGATGATCAACGGCGTGCGGGCCTCATCGATGAGGATGGAGTCCACCTCGTCGACGACCGCGAAGTTGTGGCCACGCTGGACGAGTTCCTCCGAGCTCCAGGCCATGTTGTCACGGAGGTAGTCGAACCCGAACTCGTTGTTGGTGCCGTAGGTGATATCGCAGGCGTACTGGGCCCGGCGGACCGGCGGCGGCATCTGCGGATGGATCACCCCGACGGTGAGGCCGAGGAAACGATGGACCCGGCCCATGTTCTCGGCGTCGCGCTGGGCGAGGTAGTCGTTGACGGTGATGACGTGCACACCCTTACCGGCCAACGCGTTGAGGTAGGTCGGCAGGGTCGAGACCAGCGTCTTGCCCTCACCGGTCTTCATCTCGGCGATGTTGCCAAGATGAAGGGCCGCGCCCCCCATGACCTGCACATCGAAATGCCGCTGGCCCAGCGTGCGCCGCGCTGCCTCGCGCACGGCGGCAAAGGCCTCGGGCAGCAGGTCGTCGAGGGTCTCCCCCCCGTCCGCGAGCCGCTGGCGGAACTCGTCGGTCATGCCTCGCAGTTCACCGTCGGACAGGCCGGTGAAGTCATCCTCGATCAGGTTCACCTGCTCGGCGATCGCCTTGAGCTTGCGCAAGATCCGGCCCTCGCCGGCACGCAAGATCTTGTCTAGTACCACGGGCGAAACTCCTCCGGCAGGCGCGTCGGCGAGGTCACCGACCCCACGATGCTAGCCCTTCGATAGCCGCCTACAACATCCATCCGCGCGCGGTTCCTCCGGCTGGGACCGGTGAGGAGCAGGCGACGGGAAGGGGTGCCGGCGAGGGGCCAGGGGTCGCGCGGACGGGAACGACCAGAACGGGATGACAGCACGGCGTGCATCGTCCGCCCATGCCACGCCGCACTGTCCAACGACCGGGAGCGCGGATGGGTGCCCGGGACCGGCGGCAACGGTGGCGGCCGGTGCAAGGTTGGAGCATGGCACCTCTCGAACCGGCGGAGATCACGGCGGGCCGCCTGCATCTGCGCCCCCTGGCACCCCCGGGACGCCGACGCCGTACACCAGGCCTGCCAGGACCCGGAGATAAGCCGGTGGACAAGAGTCCCGACGCCGTATCTGTACCAACACGCGGTGGACTTCGTCTCACGCCAGTCGCCGCAGAGCTGGGCCAGCGGGACCGGGGCACTGTTCGCGGTGGTGGATGCCACGACCGAGCAGCTCCTTGCCTCGGTCGGACTGGCGGATCTCTCCGGCGACGGCGATGCGAAGATTGGTTACTGGTGCGCGGCGCCGACGCGCGGGCGGGGAGTGACCTCCCAGGCCGTTGCCGCGCTGACCCGCTGGGGTTTCAGAGCTCTGGGGCTGGCCCGGATCGAGTGGCGGGCCGCGGTGGGCAACCTCGCGTCTCGCCGCGTGGCCGAGAAGGCCGGTTTCACCGTGGAGGGCACCCTGCGCCGGGCCCTGCTGCTGGGCGACGGTAACCGGCGGGACTGCTGGGTGGGATCGCTCCTACCGGACGATCCCGCGCCGCGGTGACGCCCCCGACCGGGCCTCAGGTGATCTCGAGCAGCTTCTCCCGGACCGCGTACACGACCGCCTCCATCCTGGAGTGCAGCTGGAGCTTCTCCAGGATGTTCCGGATGTGGTTCTTGACGGTGTTCTCACTGATGTAGAGCTGCTTGGCGATGTCACGGTTGTTCATGCCCTTGGCGACGAGCCGCAGCACCTCCATCTCCCGATCGGTCAGCCGGGGGGTGGGGAGCTGCGGGCGGTCATCCTTGTTCTTGATCATGGCTGCGAACTCGCTGAGCAGCTTCGACGCCATGGACGGGCTGATGAGGCTCTGTCCCCCGTACACAGCGCGGATGTCCGCGGCGACCTCGTCGATAGAGATCTCCTTCAGCAGGTAGCCCATGGCCCCCGCCTTAATCGCGTCGTAGAGGTCGGCCTCCTCATCGCTGATGGTCAGCATGACGATCTTGGCGCTCGGGACAGCCTCCTTGATGGCGCTCGTGGCGTCGATCCCGCCACGGCGCGGCATCCGCACATCCATGAGCACAATGTCCGGCGCCATCTCCTTAGCCATGGTCACCGCCTCGGCACCATCCGCGGCCTCCCCGACGACCTCGATGTCGACCTCCTGCCCCAGCACCATCTCCAGCCCACGCCGGAACAGCGCATGGTCGTCAACGATCAGCACCCGGATGGGGTTCGCCTCCGATGGCGTCGGCAGCATCTCCTCAGAGCGCTGCTCCTCCACCGTCATCTGACCTCCCTGGACCACTGCCCGCAGCGCACCGCCCTGCGTGCCTCCACGCGGGGCGGTGCGCCGTGTACTCCGACACCCGAGGCAAATAGTCCCACGTCGGCCGGCGGACGCGGCCTTCAGATCGTCTAAACGGCGGCGGCCGAGCTCACGAAGGCGCCCCGGGTTGGCGACGGCCGCTCGTCCCGCTGATCGGCGCCCGCCGGCCCCGACCTGCCGGCCGCCGCCGAACCGGACAACCGGATGACACCGTAATCGTAACCGACCCGCCGGTAGACGACGCTGGGGAGGCCGAGGTCGACGTCGAGGAAGAGATAGAAATCATGCCCCACCAGTTCCATGTTGGACAGGGCCTCCTCCAGCGACATCGGCTCCGCCTCATGGGTCTTCTCCCGGACGATCAGCGGAGCCTGCTCACTCTGCTCGCCCGCACCGATCCTGGCGGTGGATTCGTCGGCCGGAGCGGCGACGACCGGCCTGGACCCGCCGCTGCCACTCCTTCCGGCGGCACCGGCATCCTCGGCACCGGCATCCTCGGCACCGGCATCCTCGGCACCGGCCGGTAGGGCAGCCGCCGGCTTCATGCCCTCCAACGGCATGAGACTGCCGAGCGGGACCGAGGTGATCCCGGCCGGCTTGGCGCCAGCGTGGTTGGCGTGGTGGCGGACCCGCCGGTCGGCGGCCCGGCGCAGCCGCTCGGCCAGTTTGCCGGCGGCCAGGTCGAGGGCAGCGTAGCAGTCGGCCGCGGCGGCCTCGGCCCGGATCACCGGACCCCGTGAGTACACGGTCAGCTCGACTCGGTCGCAGACGTCGGACAGCCGGGGATTGCGTTCCTTCGACAGCTCGACATCCACCCGGATGATGTTGGAGTTCAGCCGTTCCAACTTGGCGAGCTTGGCCTGGACATGATTGCGGAACCGTTCCGGAACCGCGGTGTGCCTGCCCTTGACCACGATGTCCACGCGATCCACCTCCTGTTCGCCTGTCCGGCGCCCACGGCCCTCGCCAAGGCTGCCGACCGTGCGCCGGTGTCTCGGAGCTTCCGGAAGGAACCATCTCCGCGGGGCCGAGACGATCCCCCCGGGCGCCCTATCTA
>NZ_CDWRCM010000100.1:9087-9920 GCF_977927585.1 Frankia sp. CcWB2
CGGTTGTCGCACCTTCCCAACGTTCTACGGCTAGCTGCCCGCATTCGGCTCCCTTCCCTTCAGCGGCGGCGCTACTCCGCCCGCCGGCCCGGTATCCGCACGACGAGTGCGCTGCGACCGACAAGCGGTCACTCCCGCTCCGTCGGGCCACTCGGCCGTTGCGCCTACTGCCTGGTCAGGCGGTGCGTACTGGTAGTTTCACCCCGGCGGCCCCGTCAAGGCGAGCAAGCGGTCCCGTCCGCGCGTCGGGCCCGAAGCGGCCACCACGGCGACGGCGCTCGCCCGCAGGGCGCCGGCTCGTAGGGCCCGTACCGCCTCACCCGCCGTGGCTCCCGTCGTCAATACGTCGTCGACCACGACGATGCACGGGTCCGCGGGAGGCCCGTCCGAGAGATCGTCGGCGGCCCGCACCAGCCGGGCCGTGCGGGCGGGACCGACCAAGCCGAAGGCGCCCGTGAGGTTGACGAACCGTGCCGCCGCCCCCAGCCCGGCCTGGTCCGCCGTGTGCCGCACCGGCCGCAGCACGGGAGCGATTCCGACCCGGTGCCCGCGTCGGCGCAGGACCGCGGCCGCCACGGAACACAGCAGCTCGAGGTGGTCGAAACCACGCCGACGCCGCGCGGCGCGGTTCGAAGGCACCGGGACCAGCACCACACCGCGCCCGCGAGGACGGAGACCGGGATGCACGTCAGTGGCACCCACCGCGCCCGACGACACCGCCCGCGCCACCGCGCGGGCGAGCGCACCGCCCAGCGGACCGGCCAGGTCGCGCCGGCCACGCTCCTTGTAGGCGAGAAGGAGCGCCCGGACCCGGTCGGCGTAGCGGGCGGCGG
>NZ_CDWRCM010000100.1:10022-16197 GCF_977927585.1 Frankia sp. CcWB2
CAGCCCTCGCCGCCACGGGGTGGCCAGGGAGCCCGCGGCGGCGAGGAACACGGGACCACGAAGCTCGGCGACACACGCCGGGCACGCCGATGCCCCCCAGTCGCCGCATCCGGCGCAGGCAAGCGGCATGATCAGATCAGCGAGGATCGCGAGATTCCTGGTGAGCAGGGACAACGTGGCTCGAGGCATGACAGGAAGGATCAGCCGCGGGCCGCGGGCCGACCAGCCCCAAGTGGTGATCTGTGGATACCGCCCCCGGCAGTCGTGAAGCGGCTGTGGACAACCCTGGGCGACTCGGTCGGCGACCGGCCCCGCAGCCGAGGTGGTGCGGCCCAGCCGGCACATCCTGGCCAGCACATCCCGGCCAGACCGCGTAATTCCGCCGGCATCCCCAGCATCCATCCCGGCCGAGAGCACAGAATCCTCATAGTGGCCGCAGCATGCCCACCACAAGCACGGCATCCTTACCTCGACACACCGAACCTCGACACCGACTGCGACGAGTGGAGACACACCGATGGCCGACGGACCCGGTTGGGCTTCGCCCGGCACACCGCCACCCGGCGCCCCGCAGGGCCCGTGGGGACAGTGGCGGTGGGGCCCGGCCGTCCCGAAACCGGGCATCATCCCGCTGCGCCCCCTCGCTCTGGGCGAGATCCTGGACGGCACGTTCGCCACGATCCGCACGAATCCCGGCGCGACCGTCGGGGTGACGGTGGCGGCCGCGGCGGTGGTGGAGACGGTGTCCACCACCGTCGCGATCAGCGGCGAGGACGCGTCGCCGGGCGCCAGGGCCGCCATCACCGTCGCGATGCTCGGTCTCGATCTCATCCTCGGGCTCTTCCTTTCCGGGGTGCTCAGCGTCGTGGTGAGCGAGGCGACCCTGGGAAGCCGAATCACCACGATCGACGCGGTCCGACGGGTCGCGCCACGGCTGCCCGGCCTGCTCGGCCTCACGGTCATCGTGGCGCTGTCGGTGGTGCTGGGGCTGATCGCGCTGCTGGTCGGGGCGATCGTCGTCGGGGTCTACCTGGCGCTGGCCACGCCCGCGTACGTCCTCGAGGGCGGCACCGTGCGCGACGCGCTGCGACGGTCAATCGCGATCGTGCGTGGATCATGGTGGCGAACGTTCGGTATCCTGCTGCTCGCCATGCTGGTGGCGGGGTTCCTCGGTGCGATCTTCGCCATCGCCGCCAGCATCGTGATGGCCTCCTCCGAGTCGGTGTTCGGCGACCCGATCAGGGGTAACCTCACCGTCACCGGCTACATCGTCCAGGCGATCGGCAGTCTGCTCGCTACCACGATCTCCACACCGATCGTCTCCGGAGCCGTCGTCCTGCTCTACGTCGACCTCAGGATCAGACGCGAGGGTCTGGACGTGACCCTCGCCGAGGCGGCCCGCGCCCGCACCGCCGGCCTGCGGCCCTCCGGATGACGCTCGGTGGTCCCGTCACTCGGGACGGAGCTCGGGAGGAGGCTCGGCGGGAACTTTCCAAGCACATCTACAGGAGTCCCGAACCCAGCTGGTGGAGCCGGGCGGTCCGGTGGATCGACGACAAGATCGGGGATCTGGTCCACTGGCTGCTCCCTGGCGGAGACGGCCTCGGCGGAGGGTCGGGTGGTCTCGGGGTCCTCGCGCTCGTCCTCGTACTGGTCGTCGTGGCGGTGGCGCTACGGTGGTGGCTCGGCCCGGTGCGCCGCAGCGCGCGTACCAGGCGGGAGGATGACGACCTGTCCAGTTCGTCGACCGCGGCGCAGTTGCGCGCCGAGGCGGACGGCCACGCCACCCGCGGAGCCTACGCCGAGGCGGTCCGGTCCCGGCTACGGGCCATCGTGCGGATGCTGGAGGAGAAGGGCGTGCTCGATCCGCGCCCCGGCCGTACGGCCGGTGAACTCGTCGAGGACGTGGCGAGGATCGCGCCGTCCCCCGATGGGGGGCCTCCCCGGGGCGGACCCGACGGTGGGCATCCCCGGGGCGGAACGGACCGGCCGGGCGCGGCGGCGGGCGCGGCGGGCGATGGACCCGGCACGGCGCTCGAGCCGGCCGCGGCGCTCGCCGCGGCCGTCGAGGTCTTCAGCGAGATCTGGTACGGCGGGCGCCCGGCGTCCGCGGCCGGCTACCAGGTCCTGGTCGAGGCCGACCGCGCCCTGGCCCAGCTGCGTCGCGGTACCGGGGGCACCGGCGGCACCGGCAGCGCAGACACCCTCGCGGTCCCGGCATGACCATCCCCGGCGCCCCGGCGATCACCGGCGACCATCTCGGTGGCGGCGGGACGGCGGGCGGCGGGACGGCCGGCGGCCGGTCCGGGCGGGGGTCGCCGAGCGCGTTGCGCAGCGGCCCCAGGCCCCCGGCGGTGCGCCGCGGGATCCTCGTGGTGGCCGTCCTCGGCGTCCTGGTCCTCTGTTACGTGGTCGTCTCGGCGCTGGCCGGGCGGCCCGGCGGCCCGGCCTACCTGAACGTGGCCTCCGCCGAGCCCGGAGGAACCCGGGCCCTGGCCGAGATCCTGCGGGCACGCGGGATCATCGTGTCCGCCACGGACAACCCTTCCGGCGGCCGGCAGCAGGGGCCGAACCCCGGTGGTCCGGGCGGCGGGGTCGGTCCAGCCGGGGCGGGTGACAGAGCGACGCTGGTCGTCGTCCATCCGGGACGGCTCACCCATGACGAGCTGATCGCCCTGCTCGGACGGGTCTGGCAGGGCGCCGACGTCGTCCTCGTGGCGCCGGGCGCCACGGTGCTCGGCGCCCTGGATGTCGGGGTGGTCACGGCAGACTCCGAGCCCGGCGGCAAACTCGGCGCCGGGCTCGGCGGCGAGCAGAGCGATCCGCGGTGCCTCCTGCCCGAGGCGACCACGGCCGGAACAACCTCGATCGGCGCCGACGAGACCTTCACCCGCCAGGGCGACGGAGCCGGTCTCGGCGATATGGCGATCTCGTTGTGCTACGGCGACCCGCCCGACGAGGCGCGCCTCGCCGTGCTGACCCTCACCCGATCGGGCTCACCACGCGTCAGTGGCGGGCGGCTGGTGCTGCTCGGCTCGGCGGGGTTCCTCACCAACGAGCACCTCGACCGCACGGGGAACGCGGCGCTGGCCCTCGGCCTGCTCGCCCGGCAACCCGTGCTGTCCTGGATCACACCCGACGGGGGCGGGGCCGGCGGGGTCGGCACGAAAAGCATGGTGGATCTGCTGCCGTCCGCCTTCTGGTGGACCTTTCTGCACATCGTCGTCGTCCTGGCGCTGCTGGCGCTGTGGCGTGGCCGGCGGCTCGGGCCGCCGGTGCCGGAGCCCCTCCCGGTGGTCGTCCGGGCGGCCGAGACGGTCGAGGGACGCGGGCGACTGTACGCGGCGGCACACGCCCGGGACAGGACCGCCAACACGCTGCGGGCCGGGACCCGCGTCCGGCTGGCCGAACGGATGGGCCTGCCCCTGGCCTGGACCCCCGCCGGTTCCCTGAGCCCCGATCCCGTCACTCTGGTGACCGCTGCCAGCGAGCAGACAGGACGGTCACCCTCGGAGATCGGATCGCTCCTGTACGGTTCGGGCATGCCGCCGCAGACCGCCGGACCGCCCGGTCACCTCGGGCGGGCCAGGGACTGGTACCAGTCAGGCCGCTACCCGGCCGAGAACGGACAGCGGCCGGCATCCGGCGAGTCCGGACGGTATCGCGACGGCGGATCCGAGCGGACCGCCGCAGCGGGCGTTCCCCGGGCCGGCCTCGGCGCCCCTCGACGCGATACGCAGGACGCGGCGCTGCTGGCGCTGGCCCACGCGCTCGACGAGCTCGATCGACAGGTAGGCCTACGGTGACATCCCCACGCATCGACGCGCCGACGGCAGCCCCCCCGCCCTCGACCGCATCGTCGTCCGCCGCGGCGCCGGGCCCGGGAGAGCAGCCGGCACCACCGGACGCGCAGACGGCCCGCCGGGCCCTGATCGCGCTGCGCGGTGAGGTGGCCAAGGCGGTGATTGGTCAGGACGCGGCGGTCAGCGGGCTCGTCATCGCCCTGCTGTGCCGGGGACACGCGCTGCTCGAGGGGGTGCCCGGCGTCGCGAAGACGCTGCTGGTCCGCACGCTCGCGACCGCGTTGGCACTGGACACCAAGCGCCTGCAGTTCACCCCGGACCTCATGCCCGGCGACGTCACCGGCTCGCTGGTGTACGACAACCGCAGTTCCGAGTTCACCTTCCGGGAGGGCCCGGTCTTCACCAACCTCCTGCTGGCCGACGAGATCAACCGGACTCCACCGAAGACGCAGGCCGCTCTGCTGGAGGTGATGGAGGAGCGTCAGGTCAGCGTGGCGGGCGTCCCGCGGCCACTGCCGGCCCCCTTCGCCGTCCTCGCCACCCAGAACCCGATCGAACACGAGGGCACCTATCCGCTTCCCGAGGCGCAGCTCGACCGCTTCCTGGTGAAGGTGACGCTGCCACTGCCACCCCGCGACGACGAGGTCCGTGTCCTCGCCCACCATGCGGGCGGGTTCGACCCCTCCGACCTGCCCGCCGCGGGGGTCCGCCCGGTCGCGGGACCAGCGGACCTCGCGGCCGCCCGCGCCGCGGTGCTCACCGTCGGAGTCCACCCGGAGGTGCTAGCCTACATCGTCGACCTGGCCCGGGCGACCCGCGCGGCACCATCGGTACAGCTCGGGGTGTCCCCCCGCGGCGCCACCGCGCTGCTGGCGACGACCCGGGCCTGGGCATGGCTGTCGGGACGCGGCTATGCGACCCCCGACGATGTCAAGGCGCTGGCCCGGGCGACCCTGCGGCACCGGATCAGCCTCCGCCCGGAGGCCGAACTGGACGGCGTGACGGCCGACGTCGTGCTCGAACAGGTACTCGCCACCGTTCCGGTGCCCCGGTAGGCGGAAACGGTGGCGATCACCGGCCGTACCGTCGCGCTGGCCCTGTTCGGGGCGCTGGCCGTCGTCCTGTCCCCCGCCCCGGGCCTGACCCTCGTGCTGGTCGATCTGGTGGTGGTGGGCTTGGTCGCCCTCGACCTCGCCCTGGCGGGTGGGGTCCGCACGCTGGAGTTCAGCCGGTCCGGACCGACCGCCGGGCGGCTGGGTCAGCCCGTTCCGCTGGTGCTCGGCGTCACGAACGGCGGCACCCGCACGGTGCGTGCCCACATCCGCGACGCCTGGCCGCCGTCCTCGGGGTCCCGGCCACGGGAGCACCGGGTCACCGTTCCGGCCGGGGAGCGGCGCTTCCTGGAGACGACGCTGCATCCGGCCCGGCGCGGCGACCGGGAGCCGTTCCGCATCACGGTCCGTTCGCTGGGGCCACTCGGCCTCGCCGGCCGGCAGGGACGGCATCACTGCGCATGGCGGGTCCGGGTGCTGCCGCCGTTCACGTCACGCCGCCATCTGCCGGCCGCTCTCGCGCGGCTGCGGGAGGTCGAGGGCGAAGTCGCCATCCGCGGCGCGGGCGCCGGCTCCGAGTTCGACAGCCTGCGGGACTATGTGATCGGCGACGACGTCCGGCTGATCGACTGGCGGGGTACCGCCCGGCGCGGGACCGTCGTCGTCCGCACGTTCCGACCGGAGCGCGACCGCAGGGTCGTCTGCGTACTCGACACGGGTCGGACCTCGGCCGGGCGGATCGGCGATACTCCCCGGCTGGACCATGCGCTCGACGCCGCGCTGCTACTCACCGCGGTGGCGCTGCGCGCGGGTGACCGGGTGGGTCTCGTGGCGCACGACAGCGTTCCCCGGATCACCCTGCCAGGCAGGCACGATCATGGGCTGCTCGCCCGGATGAGCGACGCGATGGCCACCCTGGAACCGGCCCTGGTCGAGGCCGATCATGGCGGAATCGTGTCGACGGTACTGCGCGGGACTTCGCGGCGGTCCCTGGTCGTCCTGTTCACCGACCTGGTGCCGGCGGTGATCGAGGAAGGGCTGCTCCCGGCCCTGCCAACGCTGGCCGCGCGGCATACTGTCGTGGTCGCGGCGCTGCGCGACCCGCGCGTGGACGAGATGACGACCGGCCGCGGTGACGTCCGTGAGGTGTACGCGGCCGCGGCGGCCGAACAGACTCTGCTGCGGCGACGGGAGCTCACCGAGACGCTGCGCCGCCGCGGGGCCGAGGTGGTGGACGCACCGCCGAGCGGCTACGCGGCGGCCGTCACCGACACCTACCTCACCCTGAAATCCCTCGGCCGGCTCTAGATCTGTCTTCCG
>NZ_CDWRCM010000101.1:0-6858 GCF_977927585.1 Frankia sp. CcWB2
AGATCCCGGCGGCTGTCCCCGACGGTGCACGCCGAACTGACCCGGGTCGCCGGCTACCTGTCGTTCTCCCTCGGGATGCTGGCCGTTGACACCGGCGACGACACCTCGGCGCGGCGGTTCGCGACCCTCACCGAGCAGTTCGCCGCCCAGCTCGACGACCGGCTGCTCACCGGCACCGCGCACAGCCTGGACGCGGCGATCGCCTTCGTCACCGGGCGCTACGCCGCCGCCCGCAACGCCGCGGCCAAGGCGGCCGCTGTCGACCATCCCTACCTGCCCGGCTGGGCAGCGGCGGTGCAGGCCACCGGCGCCGCGGCCACCGGCGACGAGGCAGCCCTCGACGCCGCCCTGAACCGGCTGCGCAACCGGCCGACTGTGCTCGGCCTGCGCCATCCCGGCTGGCCCCCCTTCGACGAGGTCCGGGAGGCCTGCGTCGTCGCCGATGCGATGGCCCGCCTCGGGATGCCCGGGGCGCGTTCCGCCGCGTACACCGCGATCGACCTGACCACCCCGGCGACCCTCGACCGCGGCTGGGCGCTGGCGTCGCTCGCCGCCGCCACGCTGCGCCGCGATCCCGCGGTGGCCGAAGCCGCCCTCCTCGAGGTGGAGGACATCCTCGACAAGCGCCCGTCGCGGGTGCTCACCCTGAGGACGAACGAGATCCTGATGCTCACCTCGGCACACGCCGAGCGCGCCTCGCTGCGGGCCGGCGCCGCCTGAGCCGAGCCCGGGGGAGCAGGTCACCGGGCCGGCCGGCCGGCCGCGGCGCGCAGCCGCGCACCGCGGCGCACGAGCAGCCGTTCGGCCAGTGCGTCGGCGCGTTCGATGTCCTCGAGGGTGGCCCGCGTGCGCCGCTCGACCTCCAGGACCGCCGCCAGCAGCTCGGCGGACAGCCGGGTGCGGGCGGCGACCCGGGCGACGCTGGGCGGCAGCACGGGCGCGCTGCCCGGCGCGGTGGGTACGGCGGGCCGGGTGGTGGTGGTCGGACGAGAAGTCAGATGCGCCAGAGTCACACTCCAGTGATATCGCGGCTGGTACGCACCGCAACGTCTTGACTTCTCGGCGAATCCGGGGATCAGCATTGCCCCACAGGGCATCCACAGGGTCGCGGCAGGTTACCCACCGGCTTGTCGACAGGTTTATCCACATAACGATCTTTGTGTGGTAAACGTCACATTCCCGAAGGCCGGGATGCCGGTCGCGGTTCCGATATTCCGGTCCATGCACGTAACCGGATGATCCTGTTACAGTGTGCGCCGACAAGATCGGGAGCCACATGACAGGGTGGGACGACCCGCACCGGCAGCCGCAGCAGCCTGGGCCGGCCGGATACTACGAGCCGTACGGACACGAGCCGTACGGACAGCCGCCGCGGCCGCCTCATGGCCAGGCCGGCGGGCCGGGCCCGACGCCGTACCCGATCGGCCCGCCGCAGCCCTTCCCGGGTCCCGGCCCGGGCCAGGGTTACCCGCCGGTGCCGCCGGTACCGCCGAAGTCGGTCGCGGTCGCGCTGCTGCTGACCTTCCTGTGGCTGGGCGTGGGCCACATCTACGCCGGCAGGACCACCACGGGTGTCGTGCTCCTGATCGCCGACCTGTTCCTGTGGATGTTCTCCTTCTTCATCGTCACACTGATCATCACTGTTCCGGTGTGGTTCATCGTGTGGGTGATCGCCATGGTCAGCTCCGCCTCGGCGGTCCAGGAGTACAACACCCGGCTCGGCTACCCGCGCGGCTGACCACCGCGGGCGAGCAGGGCGTCCACCAACCGGCGGGCGTCGGCGAGATCGACCGGGTCGGCGACGAACAGGATGCGGTACATCATCGGTGCCATGACCCCCTCGACGATCTCACCGACCCCGGGGGCGGGTTCACCGCGACGCGCGGCCCGTTCGACGATGACCCCGATCTGCTTGCGGATGTACAGGTCACAGCAGCACGCCGGCCGGTCGTCGCCGCAGGAAGCGACCAGGTCGCGCAGGAACGCCCGGCCCGTGGGGGAGGACGTCTCCTCCAGGTACTGCTCGCAGTAGGCGGCGAGATCGCCGCGCAGCGACCCGGTGCCCGCCGGCGGGGTCTCCGGGCGCAGCCGCTCGGCGGCGACGTCGGCGAGCAGCTCGGTCAGGTCCCCCCAGCGCCGGTAGACGGTGGAGGCGGTCACCCCCGCCCGGGCGGCGACCAGCGGCACCGTGATCTCGTGCCGACCCCGCTCGACCTGCAGCGCGCGCACCGCGGCATGCACGGACTGCTGGACCCGCGCGCTACGCCCCCCGGGCCGCGGACCCTCGGACGGACTCACGCATCCAGCCTAACGCACATCCTTTGCGTTAACGTCGGGCCGAGGGTACCGTCGGGCGCTAACGCAAAATCTTAGCTTTAGCTGTCCGGTGAAGGGAAACCCGATGTCCTCCCAACCCATCGCCACCGGCCTCCCCGCCGGCCTGATTGGTCTGGCCGGCCAGGCCGGCGCCGCCGATACCGGCGGCGGTGGTGGGAGCCCGTCCTCGGCGGCCTCCGCCCCGGTACCGGCGGTGGCCCTGCCGCGGCAGGCCGCGGCCCGCGACGCCCCGCCCGACCCGGGCACGGCGCCCCACCGGGGCAGGCTGTCCCCGCGCGCCGGATTCCTCCTGCAGACGTCGATGATCGGCTCGTTCCTCGCCGCGTCCTCGGCCCCCACCCCCTTCTACCCGGTCTACCAGGCCCGCTGGGGGTTCTCCCCGATCACCGTGACCGTCATGTTCGCCGTGTTCGCCGTGTACGCCCTGGCCATCCTCGCCGCACTGCTCACCGTCGGAGCCCTCTCCGACCACATCGGGCGCCGTCCGGTGCTGCTCACCTCCTCGCTGCTGCTCGCCGCCGCGATCGCCGACGAAGGCGAGCCGACCATGCGGGCCGGTACTCGGTGCGCGACAGCTCGCCGCCGCGACCCAGGCGTCGGACAGATCGCCGGGACGCCCGGAGTCGACGGTGTGCGGCACCGCCGGCTGCGTCACCACCGGCCGCGCCACCGCCGGCCGTCCCACCACCGGCTGCGCCACCGCGGGTCGGATCATGTCACTCCAAGGGATCATGCGACTCGGTCGTGCGACGTACGTGGGTCGTGCGACCTACGTAGATCACGCGACCGTGTGGGTCTGGAGCCACATCTCGAGCAGCGCGGCCTGCCACAGGGCGTTCGCGCCGAGCGCCGTGCGGTTGTCGTTCGGGGCGGCGAGCATCGTCCGGACCCACACCGGCCGGAACAGGCCCCGCGTCTTCGCCGCCGGATCGGTGAGCGCCTCGCGCACCCGGTCCAGGAACGGCCCGTCGAGATGACGGATCGCCGGCACCGGGAAATACCCCTTGGGTCGGTCGATGACGTCGACCGGCATCAGCGGGCGGCCGATGTTCTTGAGCACGCCCTTGCCGCCGGAGGCGAGCTTCAGCTCCGGCGGGCAGGCGGCGGCGAGCTCGACCAGCTCGTGGTCGAGGAAGGGGGTGCGGGCCTCGAGCCCCGCGGCCATCGTCATGTTGTCGACCCGTTTCACGGGGTCGTCAACGAGCATGATCGTCGAGTCGATGCGCAGCGCGGCGTCGACGGCGGTCTCGGCGCCCGGCCGGGCGAAGTGGGAGGCGACGAAGTGCCGGCTGGCATCGGCCTCGATGAGATGGTGCGGCTCCACCATCGCGGGCAGGTCCCGGTGCGGTCGGTCGGCGAAGACCCGCAGGTAGGCGTCGACGGCGTCGGTCCGCCCAACACCCGCCAGCGGCGGATACCAGGAATACCCGGCGAAGACCTCGTCGGCGCCCTGCCCCGACTGCACGGCCTTGACGTGCCGGGAGACCTCCTGGGAGAGCAGGTAGAAGGCCACGCAGTCGTGGCTGACCATCGGCTCGCTCATCGCGGCGATGGCCGCGTCGACGGCGGGCAGCAGCCTCGTCCCCGGCACCCGGATCTGGTGATGGTCGGTATCGAAATACCGGGCGATGACGTCGGAGTAGACGAACTCGTCGCCGGGCTCGCCGCCGACGGCCTCGAACCCGACACTGAAGGTCGCGAGATCCTTCTGCCCCGCCTCGGCGAGCAGCGCGACGATCAAACTGGAGTCCAGCCCACCGGACAGCAGCACGCCGACCGGGACGTCGGCGACCATCCGGCGGCGCACCGCGAGGCGCAGCCGCTCGGCGATCGCGTCCTGCCAGTCACGGGCGGTCCAGTCCGCGTGCGCGGGATCGCGGGTGAAGCTGGGACGCCAGTACAGGTCGTCGGTCGAGGTGCCGTCCGGTTCCACCACCCGCACGGTCGCCGCGGGCAGCTTGCGCACCCCGGCCAGAATCGTGTGCGGGGCGGGCACCACGGAATGGAACGACAGGTAGTGGTGAAAGGCGACCAGGTCGATGTCGGAGGAGACGCCGCCGCCGGCGAGCAGGGCCGGCAGGGTGGAGGCGAACCGCAGGCGCTCGCTGTTCCCGGTGAGGTAGAGCGGCTTGATGCCGAGCCGGTCCCGGGCGAGGATCAGCCGCCCGCTGTCCCGCTCGGCGATGGCGAAGGCGAACATCCCGGCGAAGTGGTCGACGCAGCGTCTCCCCCACCGGTGGTACGCCTTGCCGATCACCTCCGTGTCGGAGGTGGAGAAGAAGCGGTAGCCGGCCGCGACCAGCTCGTCACGCAGCTCCTGATAATTGTAGATGCACCCGTTGAACACCGTGGTCAGGCCGAGCTCGTTGTCCACCATGGGCTGGGCACCGCGCTCGGACAAATCGATGATCTTCAGGCGACGGTGCCCGAACGCAACTGGGCCGGCGGACCACACTCCCACGCCGTCCGGGCCCCGCGGCACCATCGTCGCGGTCATCCGCACCACCGCGTCGACGTTCGCTCCCCGGCCGTCGAATCTCAGCTCGCCACTCAGCCCGCACATGTGCGCTCCCGTCGATCGATGAAGTCAGGCGAGATCCATTCCCCGGGGCTTCCTTCCCGATACCGCAGCCGTTGATTACGACCTCACTCTCGAGGACGGAGATTTCACAACAGTGTCCGCGATGTTGCCAACTCCCTCGGTCGCCAACCCGCGCGGAACCGCAGTGCACCCGCGACGGAGCACCCCGCGACGGAAGACCGGGCCACCCTGGATCAGACTACGGAGAGTAGCGGTCACGGAACGGTTGACGGCGGGGAATCACCGGCTAACGGCGGGAAATCCAGGTGTCCTTGGACCCCCCGCCCTGCGAGGAGTTGACGATCAGACTGCCGGGAGGCGCCACCCGGCTGAGCGCCGCGGGCACCACCCGCGGCTCCCACCCGGCGTAGACGAAGACCCGCAGATCCACCGCGCAGGGTTCGAGATGGCTGTCGTGCCAGGTCGGATGGGTCGACAGCGACACCAGTTCCTGGCCGATCCACTGCCGGGGATCGGCCAGGATCCGCTCGCGGACCTCGGTGAGCCGGTAGGGCTCGGCGCGCGGCCCGATGACCACGCCGGACCCGCCGTACCCGTCGACCGGCTTCACCACCAGTTGATCGAGGTTGTCCAGCACGTGTTCGCACTGCTCCGGGTCACCGCAGACATAGGTCGGCACGTCGTCGAGCACCGGCTGCTCGCCCAGGTAGTAGGTGACCATCCGCGGGACGTAGGCGTAGACGACCTTGTCGTCACCCACCCCGTTACCCAGAGCGTTCGCCATGCCGACCCGGCGGGCCCGGATCGCGCGCAGCAGCGGGAGCCCCAACGGGGTGCCGTCGGCTCCGAGGGCGCCGAACAGGTCGTCCTCGTCCATCCGGCGGTAGAGGACGTCGACGCGGCACCGCCGGGAGCCGTCGATCCGGTGGACGACGTCGTTGTCGTCGACCAGCAGATCCGCCGGTTCCACCAGCGCAACGCCCATCTTCTCGGCGAGCAGGGAATGCTCGAAGTACGCCGCGTCGGTCTTCCCGCCGGTCAGCACGGCCACCGCCGGTTCCCCCGCGGCCGCCGCTGGGGCCGCCGCGACCAGCGCCTCGTGCAGCAGGGCGGGTATACCGTCCAGCCGCAGGATGCCGGCCGGCGGACCGAGCTCCGGCAGCACCGACTCGGCGAGCCGCCGGCCTTCCATGGCGTAGGCGATACCGGACGGGACGCGCAGGTTGTCCTCCAGCACCAGCCAGCCGCCGTCGCCGCCGCGGACCAGGTCGATGCCGGCGACAGTCACCCGGATGGCGTCCGGGCCGGCGGCACGACCGCCGTGGCGCAGGCTCGGCGCGTCGTTGACCACCCAGGCCGGCACGATCCCGTCGGCGACGGCCGCCCGCTCGCCGTAGCTGTCGTGCAGGAACGCCTCCAAGGCCCGGACCCGCTGGCTCAGCCCGGTCGTCAGGGTCGTCCAGTCGTCGGCGGCGATGATCCGCGGGACCAGGTCGAACGGAAAGGGACGGCTGGTGGAGTCCCCCGAGGCCCGGAAGATGATCCCCCGGTCGTTCTGCTCGGCCTCGCGCGTCCCGACCCGTTCGTCGAGGATGCCCGGGCCGAGCCGTTCCAAGGTGCGCATGACGGCCCGGTACTGGGGACGGACCGCGCCGCGGGCATCGACGATCTCGTCGTACCCGGTCGGCTGGTATCGCTCGAGCAGCCGCGGCGCAATCTGGTCGGAGGCGGACACGGCGGGCGCGCTCCCCAGCGCGGCCGCCGCCCCCGCGGGCGGGACGTCGCGGGTCTCGGCCAGCACCAGATCCGCGACGTCGGTGAGCAGACCCCGACGGGCGAAGGCCCGGCGCTGGCGGTGCGCGGAGCTGCCCCGGCCAACGGCCTGTTCGGCCAGGTTGTCGATGAGCTCCCAGTCGTCGAACCGTTCGAGCTGCGGGCGGACCTCGGTGAGCAGCCGGCGCAGCATGGCCTGGGCCGGT
>NZ_CDWRCM010000101.1:7307-9476 GCF_977927585.1 Frankia sp. CcWB2
ATAGGGCCGGTACCGAGGATGTCGACGAGGTCGCCCTCCAGGCCGGACCGGGCCGCCCGCCAGGTCGCCGCGCGCAGCAGCTCCGCGCGCGGCGGCGGGGCCTGGCCGCCGGCCTCGATCTCCTCGATGGCCTGGCACACCAGCGCCCGGAACAGCCCGGCGATGAGGATGACGTTGTCGACGTCCGGGCAGGCATCGCAGATGCGCAGCTCGACGGTGGGCAGGTGGGCCGACGGGCGGACGTCGAAGTAGACCATCCCCGGGTCGCTGATCACCCCGGACTTGATCAGGTCCGCCACGAGCTGGTCGTACTCGGCGGCGGTCCGGAAGGACCCGGCGACCCCCGCGGTCGGCCATCGCTGCCACACCAGCGTGCGCATGCTCGCGTAGCCGCTGTCGGCACCCATCCAGAACGGCGAGCTGGCCGAGAGCGCCAGCAGCATCGGCGGCCACGGCGCGGTCCAGGCGACGACGGCCATCGCGAGGTCACGGTCGGCCACGTCGACGTGCACCTGAGCGCCGCAGATGAGCTGCTCGCGCGCGACGATCTGGTAGTCCTCAGTCATCTGCTCGTAACGGTCGTCCCGGGAGACGTCGAGCAGATCCATGTCCACGATCGGCACGGTGCCCGCGGCGGCCGGCCCGAGCCCAAGCTCGCCGGTCACCTCCGCGAGTCGCCGCCGCAGATCGAGCAGGTTCGTCCGCAGCTCCAGCAGATCCGCCGTCGGCTGACTGTTCGTCTCGACAACCGATTTCAATAGCTCTGGGGAGAACGAGTCCCCGTCGAGCCGGCGGAGGATTTCCTCGGCCCTGGGAACGAGCTGACGGGTGGTGAGATCGAGGATGTGAAATTCCTCCTCGACACCGACGGCCACGATTCGTGCGTCGCTCATGGCGGGCTACGCTACGGCCTGCCGTTACACATGCGTGTCACAGCTATGACCCGTCTCGGGAAGAATCCCGCACTACTCGCCACGGACCTGCACCCCCACCCTTGTCGTCGCCGGGTACCGGCCGCCACCCGACGCCTCGCCCGAGGCCTCGCCCCGGCCCACCTGCGTGACCACGACCACTCGACCACGACCGCTCTCGCCCGGTCTCGTCCGGTCCGTCCATCCGGTCCGTCCATCCGGTCAGTCGGCCCTGCTGGCGGGGCCGGCGGCCCCAACAGGGTCTCTACTATCCCGCCGGGCCTCGATAAAACGTGACGAAGCGTGCAGGGCGCGGACTCTCCGATGTGGCTGTCCGATGCGGCTGTCCGATGCGGCGCGCGGTCGCTCGACCGGCTCACCGGCGGGAGGATCGACGGATGCGGCGGGACGGGCGGATGCGGCGGGACGAAGTCTACATCGGGGTGATCGGGCCGGCCAAGGCCACCGTCCGTGAGGTCGCCACCGCCGAGTCCGTCGGACGGCGTCTCGCCGAGGTCGGCTGGTACGTCGTCTGCGGGGGCCTGGGCGGGATCATGGCAGCGGCCTGCCGGGGCGCCCGATCGGTCGGCGGGACGACGATCGGGCTGCTGCCGGGCCTGTCCCGGGACGAGGGAAACGACCATCTCACCGTCAGCCTCCCGACCGGGCTGGGCGAGCTGCGCAACGGCCTGCTCGTCCGCGGCAGCGACGCGTTGGTCGCCGTCGGCGGAAGCTGGGGAACGCTTAGTGAGATCTCCTTCGCGCTCCGGGCCGGGAAGACGGTGATCGGTCTCGACACCTGGGCCGTGGACGCCCAGGATTCATCGCTGCCGACCGTCATCCCGGTCCAGGATGTGGACGATGTGGTGCCGCTCCTTCGAGCGCACCTCAATGATGCCGGCCCTCGACGAGGTCTACCGCTTGATGACGTCTACCGCTTTTTGTCCACGCCGACAGCGGCCATCAGGCGCAGTGATCGCATAAAAAATCCACCTTTCTCATTATGGTCGAGCGAGGCTCTCGGCGCAAAAGAGTCGCTATTTCGGTCTTAGGAATTTCAGCGGACAACCGCGACCGGGTGCATGGGGCCGAGCAGTCGAAACCAGCGGGCCTAACGGCATGATCGTGGTCTTGTCGTACTCCCGGAGTCTCGAATTTTCTGGTGTGGCGACCGCACCCGAGCCGGACCGATGCTCGCACGGACGAGAGGTCTTCCGGCGCACCGACACGTGCACCGTGCACAGTGCGCCAAGGGGAC
>NZ_CDWRCM010000101.1:9894-15771 GCF_977927585.1 Frankia sp. CcWB2
AAGCGCCAAGCGCCAAGCGCCGAACCTTTCCGCGTAACGGGTCGTGGCGCTGTGCAGGCAGGTCGTCCTGTTGTGCTCGATGTGGAGGATGACGAACGCGGCGGCGACTATCCGTCCGATGCCCCCAGGGAAAGAGGCGGACATTCCGGAATACTGTGAAAGTTGTTGTGAGCAGGGAGTCACCCTGTTCACCGACGGCCCGCTCGCCATTGCGGGTCCCCGCCCATTGCGTGTCCCCGCGGCCGCGGCACGGCCGTGGAACACTCCGTGAACCGTCCGGCGTATAGCGTCGAAGGCGCCGGACCCGACGGGTCCAGGCAGATCGGCCGGGTTCCGCCGGCCGCGGCCCGCGCACGGCCGGCGCAGGGAAGGATCGCGATCGCGATGTTCTCGTTCGGGATAGTGCCGGCCCTGGCGGGGCTCATGGCGGCGGCGATCGCCGCCGGGCTGTGGTGGTCGGCGGGCTGGTGGGGGCCGCCGCCGTGTCCGGCGCCCTGCTCGCCCTGGCCGTCCACGACGTCACGCAACGCCGGCACGCAATCCTGCGGAACTACCCGGTGTTCGGCCACCTCCGCTTCATACTGGAGTCCATCCGGCCGGAGATCCAGCAGTACTTCATCGAACGCAACTACGACGGCCGCCCGTTCGACCGCGACATCCGGACGAGCATCTACGAACGAGCGAAGGGCATCCACAGCGACCAGGCGTTCGGCACCGAACGCGATGTCAACGCGGTCGGCTACGAGTACCTGCTGCATTCGACGGTGCCACTGGCGGTTGCGCCGGGCACCCCGTCGCCCCGGGTGCGCATCGGCGGCCCGGACTGCACCCGGCCGTATGACATGGCGCTGCTCAACATCTCGGCGATGAGCTTCGGAGCGTTGTCGGGCAACGCCGTGCTCGCGATGAACCGCGGCGCGGCGGCGGGCGGTTTCGCTCACGACACCGGGGAGGGCGGTCTCACCGAGCATCATCTGCGCTACCACGCCGACCTCGTCTGGGAGATCGGCAGCGGCTACTTCGGTGCCCGCACGGCGGACGGCGACTTCGACCCGGCGCTGTTCAAGGACAAGGCAGCTCTTCCCTCGGTCCGGATGGTCGAGCTGAAGCTGAGCCAGGGCGCCAAGCCCGGCCTCGGCGGCATCCTGCCCGCGGCGAAGGTCAGCGCCGAAATCGCGCGGGCCCGCGGTGTCCCGGCTGGGGTGACCTGTGTCAGCCCGCCGGGACACCGGGTCTTCTCAACTCCGCGGGAACTGGTGCTGTTCATCGCCCGGATGCGGGAGCTCGCGGGCGGCAAGCCCACGGGATTCAAACTGTGTATGGGGTCCCGGCGGGAACTGCTCGCGATCTGCCGGGCGATGCTGGCGGAGGGGATCACCCCCGACTTCATCGTCGTCGACGGAGGTGAGGGCGGCACCGGCGCCGCGCCGCTGGAGTACGAGGACCACGTCGGCACTCCGCTCACCGAGGGCCTGATGACGGTGCACAACGCACTCGTCGGCGTCGGCCTGCGGGACCGGGTCCGGATCGGGGTGAGCGGCAAGATCGCCACCGGGGTGGACATCGTCAAACGGCTCGCCCAGGGCGCCGACTACACCAATGCGGCCCGCGCGATGATGATGGCGGTCGGCTGCATCCAGGCGCAACGCTGTCACACCAACACCTGCCCGGTCGGGGTGGCCACCCAGGATCCGCGCCGCGCCCGCGCGGTGGACGTCGCGGACAAGGGCGAGCGGGTACGCCGCTACCAACAGGCCACGGTGGCCCAGGCGGTGCAGGTGATCGCCTCGCTGGGCTGCGCCGGTCCCGAACAGCTGCACCCGGGGATGCTGATACGCCGGGTCACCCACACCGACACCCGCAGCTACGCCGAGCTGTACGAGTGGCTCGAACCCGGGGAACTGCTCGCCGAGCCGCCGGCGGACTGGGCCGCGGCCGACCCGGACCGCTTTCGCCCCTAATCCAAGGGTACCACGACGCTCTTCGGGAAAAGCTCTTCGGGAAAAGCTCGTGCGGGAAATGGCCGCGCGCTTCTCATACAGACAGGAAGGGCCGGAGGATGCCAGCAATCACGCCATGTCTATGGTTCGATACTCAGGGCGAGGAGGCAGTCACATTTTACGCGTCGATCTTCCCGAACTCGCGAATCGTCGACATCACCCGCTACGGCCCGGCCGGGCCCCGTCCCGAGGGTACGGTCATGACCGTCCGGTTTGAACTGGATGGTCAGGAGTACGTCGCGCTGAACGGCGGACCCGAGTTCACCTTCTCGGAGGGGATCTCGCTGCAGGTCGGCTGCGGTTCCCAGGCCGAGATCGACGAGTACTGGGACCGGCTGACCGACGGTGGCGAGGCAGGACCCTGTGGGTGGCTCAAGGACCGGTACGGGCTGTCCTGGCAGATCGTGCCCACGGCCCTGCCCGAGCTCCTTGACGATCCCGACCCGGGCCGGTCCCAGCGGGCGATGCAGGCGATGCTGAAGATGTCGAAGCTCGACATCGAGGAGTTGCGCCGGGCCGCCGACGAGGCGTGAGACCCGGCGACGGACGGAACGGGCGCCGCGCTCAGGGCACGCTGGTAGGACGACGCCGGGCGGCCAGGGCCACGGCGATGCCGCAGGTCAAGCCGAGGAGCAGGACGATCGGCCCCTGCCGGACGAACCAGGGAGCAACCTGCGGATGTTCGATGAACAACAGCTCGCAGTGCGGCAGGGCCAGGAACGAGCCGACCACGGTGACCGCCCCGAGCACCCGTCGCGGCGCCTGCCCGGTCAGGCTGAGGAGCACGGCGCCCCAGGTGAGATACCAGGGGTAGAGAACGGGTCCGAGCAGGGCCAGGCTGAGTAGTGCCAGCCCGGCGGTGGCATGCGGTTCACGGTCGCGGACGGTCACCAGCAGCCAGACGAAGATCCCGGCGGCGACGGCCACACCCGCGGCCCGGGTGGGTCCCACCAGATCCTCGAAGCGCATCGCCGATCCGGCCATCCTCGCCAGGACGGACAGAAAATCGGCGAGGCAGGTGGTCGGGGCGTAGAGGGTCAGTCCGGCGGCCGGTGTCCGCGCGACGCGCAGCCATCCGAAGCCGTCGGGTACCAGACTCGACAGCACCACGACGACGCTCGCCACGACGGCGAGGTCCCGCCCAGCGACGGCACCGACGCGACGGAGCTGGGCCGCACGCCGACCCGATCCGACCGAGGCCGCGGCCGCGGTCGCGGCCTCGGTCGCGGCGGTAGCGGCACTCACTGCCCTGACCGACCGCCAGACCAGCACCACCACGACGACCAAGGCCGCGGGCCACTTCACCAGCGCGGCCGCGGTGATGAGGACGAGACCGAGTACCGGCCTGCCGCGGTACACCGCCGTCAGACCGCCGACGA
Organism: Frankia sp. CcWB2; assembly: GCF_977927585.1. NCBI lineage: Bacteria > Bacillati > Actinomycetota > Actinomycetes > Frankiales > Frankiaceae > Frankia > Frankia sp. CcWB2. Next base: position 13,274 of record NZ_CDWRCM010000101.1, read on the forward strand.
GCAGCGCCAGCAGGATGGCCTCGAGATGGATCGCGCCGACGAGCTGCAGCAGCACGATCGGACTACCCGCGCAGAACGCCAGCGCCCAGGGCCGGCGCGCCACGGAGGACACCCGCACCACGCACACCGCCATCACGACGACGCTCGCCCCCGCGACGACCCGGTGCAGCACGACCGCGCGCAGGACGTCACCGCCCGCAAGCGCATTCACCAGCCGGAAGTAGCCGAGGGCGACCGGCCCGTAGGGCGACAGTGCTGATCTCCAGATCGGATCGACGGCCAGCAGGACGGGGCGGGCGCCGAGCGCGGTGGGCCCGGTGGCGTAGGGGTCGAGCCCGGCGGCGAGCATCGTCCCCTGCGCGGTGTAGCAGTAGACGTCGAGGCTGAGGATCGGCGGGCCGAGCAGCACCGGAACGGCCCAGCAGCCGATGATGAGGCCTATCCGCGGGACCGACAGGTCGCCCTGGTGCGCGCGCTGGCACAACCGGAACCATGCGCCGACGAGCAGCGCCACCCCGATGATCATAAAAGCGGGTAGCGGAGAGGGGCGGTCGAGCGGCACCGGGTCGAGCAGCCCGAACCAGCGTGACGGGGTCACGACTCCGGGCTGCAGGGCCAGTCGCCCCGCTACCAGCACCACCAGCACCGATCCGGCGGTCCCACATCCCGCGAGCAGGACGGCGCCTCCGTCGAGGCGTCCGCCAACGCCCCCACCGATGCACGACGAACGGCGTCGACCAGGATCGCCCGGTCGGGCGGTTCCGTGCGGCGCGGTGTCCTCTATCTTGTCCATTCCGGTACAAAGCCTGACGTTTCTACCTCGCCAACAGGCGGCGCGCCCGGGACCACCCGGTGAACAATACCTGTCCTGTAAGGATGTCGGAGCCCACGGGCACCGGCCCGGCCCGCGGTGTCCTGCCTCGGCCCGCGGTGTCCTGCCTCAGCGCCGACGGCCACCGGCGGATGGCGCCGGGATGAACGGCTGATGGTGGCTGCCGGGCTCCCAGCTGGCGGACCGCCTCGGGGTGCTATGCCGAACGCATGCGGCAAGCGCGAACCATGCGCCCGGCAACCGGTACCGCCTGCCCCGACGGGGAGACGGCAGGCCCGGGACCGGTGCCGGTCGCCTCGGCGCGACCGACGGCGCCCGTCGTGACCACGGGCGTCGCCGCCGCGCTGGTGGTGCTCACGGTGATGATCGCACCGCAGCCGCAGACCGACTTCGCTGTCTACCGGCTGGGTGGGCAGGCCGTCTGGGACGGGCCCGCCCTTTACCAGGTGCGTACGGCGGCCGGCCTGCCCTTCACCTACCCGCCGATCGCGGCGGTGCTGTTCACGCCGTTCGCCGCCATCCCACTGGGGCTGGCCGAGGTCGTCTGGGCCGCGCTGACCGTCGCGGCACTCATCCTGCTGCTGTCCAGGCTGCGGGCCTGGCTCATCCCGCCGACCGGCACCGCGCGGGCCGTCGGGGCCAGGCGGGCACTGGGCTCGCGCTGGGCGCCGCCGCTGCTGCTGGTGGTGGCGGCGCTCGCGACGGAACCGGTTCGCAGCACCATCATCTTCGGGCAGGTCAACATCCTGCTGATGCTGGCGGTCTGGCTCGATGCCGGGCCCGGGCGACGGTCCACACCGTTCACCCGATTGCCACCGGGTGCTCTCACAGGTCTCGCCGCGGCGGTGAAACTGACTCCGTTGATCTTCGTGGCCTACCTGTGGCTGGCCGGCCGGCGCCGGGTGGCGATCGGAGCGGTGGGGACGTTTCTCGCGGCCCATGCCGTGGCATTCGCGCTGGCACCCGCGGCGTCCCGCGCCTACTGGGGCGGGGTGTTCGCGGATCCGGGCCGGATCGGCTCGGTCACGTACGCCGGCAACCAGTCGCTGTACGGCGCGATGACCCGGATCTGGGGAGACGGCGCGTCGGTAGTCCAGATCCACCGGCTGATGGTGGCCGCCGTCGCCGTCACCGGGCTGGCGCTCGCGGTGCGGCTGCACCGGCGCGGGGAGCCCGTCGCGGGCCTGCTCGCCTGCGCGGTCACCGGACTGCTGGTCTCGCCGATCTCGTGGAGTCACCACTGGGTGTGGGCGGTGCCGACGCTGCTCTGGCTCGCCACCAACGCCACCAACGGCCGAGCCTCACACCGGTACGTCGGAGCGGCGCTCGCCGGCTACGTGTTGTTCGTGGCCTCCCCCGTCTGGTGGATCACGCCCCACGATCAGAACTGGCCGCACCACCGCGACCCGACCATCCTCCTCACGAACGCCTACGTGATCGCCGGTGTCGTGCTCCTGGTCACCTTGGCGCACGTCGCCGGCCGCCGGGACCTGTACCGCCGATCATGGGGAATGCGACATCCGGACCTGGTGCGCCGGGGCTAGGGGGGCTAGGGGAACTAGGGGCTAGGGCCTGTTTGGGAAGTTTATCGGGGCAGCCATTTGTTGATCGCGGCGATGGTGGCTGTTGCTTCGTAGCGGACGGCTAGCTTGTTGTAGCGGGTCGC
>NZ_CDWRCM010000102.1:0-633 GCF_977927585.1 Frankia sp. CcWB2
CCGGACGGCCTGCCGCAGCAGTCGTTCCTGTTCACGCCGACGAAGGTGACCCTGACCGCCGCCGCGCCGACCGCGACCCTGTTCCGCCGTTCGCAGGGCGGCTCCTGATCCCGTCCGGGGTTCCCTGATCCCGTGGTGGACCCTCACCCACGCGTGGTGGACCCCGGGGTGTGCATCGCTCCCAGGGTCCGACCGTGCGCCCCGGCCCGCTCGGGGGCTTCGGTGCGATCGGGGGCTCCGGTGCGCTCGGGGGCTCCGGTGCGCTCGGGGGTCTCGGCTGGCGCCGGGCGCACGGCGGCCGTCGGCATGCTGTCGAGCGTCCGCACGTCCCGACCGACGGGCAGCTGGGCGATGCTGCCGACGATGGCGGTCGGCCGGTAGGGAAACCGGTCGACGTCGGTGATGGACGTGATGCCCGACAGCACCAGCACGGTGTCCATTCCGGCCTCCAGGCCGGCGACGACGTCGGTGTCCATCCGGTCGCCGATCACCACGGTGGTCTCGCTGTGCGCGGACAGGGTGTTCAGCGCACTGCGCATCATCAACGGGTTCGGCTTGCCGACAAAGTACGGTGTGACGCCGGTCGCCCGGGTGATCATCGCCGCGACCGCCCCGGTGGCGGGCAGGAGACCC
>NZ_CDWRCM010000102.1:993-4615 GCF_977927585.1 Frankia sp. CcWB2
AGGCCCGCTTCGCCGACGACGTACGCCGATCCCTGGGGGCGTTGGGTGTGTAGGAAGAGCGCGGTGGCGAGGGCCGAGGTCCAGATCCGCTCCGGCGGGATTGTGAGTCCAGCGCCAGCCAGTCGGGCGGACAGGTCGCGGGCCGTGTAGATCGAGTTGTTGGTCAGCACGAGAAAACCCAGGCCTGCCGCGCTGATCCCGACCAGAAAGGCATCCGCGCCCGGAATGGGATGTTCCTCATGGACCAGAACACCGTCCATGTCGATGAGATAGTTCTCGATCAGATGCTCCGCCATGACCCCCGATTCTCCCCGCCGGCGCTCGATGCCGTCTGCCGGGTGGTCCCCACTCGGCACCATGATGGGGACCACCCGGCCCGGACGATCCGGCGGGTTCGGTCACCTCACCTCGCCGGGTTCGGGTGATCCCGTCTCACAGCACCGCGATGGCGGCGATCTCCGGTTCGGTGGGCGACATCAGATACAGGGATTGGGACGATGAGCCAGTCGGCGAATCCCCCGTCGCAGGCGTAGGCCTGCGCATGGCCGGGCGACCGGAACGGGCCGATGACTCCCTGCACCTGCCGGGTCCCCTGCTCCAGGACGATGATCGCCCAGCTGCCCGTCCGGTCCGGTGCGGGTGTCCCCCACTCCGACTCCGACAAGTCCATCACATAGTCCATCTGTGCCCCTTCGCGAACGTCCCTCACCGGTATCCACCGAGCCGCGGGGTGGTAAAGCACCCGGGATATCTTGACGCTTTCACGCAGCTTTGCGCATCGAAACGCCGGATGTCGACCTGGGTCGGTCCGGGATCCTCCGCCGGCAACGGCCGGGTGCGGCCCGTTCGTACATCCGTGAGTACATCGCCGAGCCGGCCGGGAGCGGAACGCAGATGTGTGTGACGAAAATCGAAGTTCCCGTGTGGGGATCCCCTTGGGAGGGAGGAGAAGACGGTGCGTTTTCCCGCACCGACACGCGGGTGATGTCGCAGGCCGGTACTTTGCCCGCTGCCCGCGCTCGCGGTCGTGCAGCCGCATCTACCGCCGCGCATACCGCCGGTCCGGCGTATTGCTATGGCGGTGGCCGGGACAGCCGCCCCGGAGCCGCAGAGCCCCGGAGCCCATTTGGCGGTGCCCGTCTGGCGCTGCCCGTCTGGTGGTGCCCCTCGCGGTGTGCCCCTTTGGTGGTGCCCCCGCGGGGCCTCTTCGGTGCCCCCGCGGCGCCTCGGTGCCGCAGCGGGAGGTTGAACCGGGTACGTGGGACGCCGGGCGTCGCGTCACCGGCGCGGTCGGGAGTCGCTCCCGACGCAACGTCAGGATTGAGCTGTGCGTCTGCTTTGTCGCTGACTTCTTGCTATCTGGGGGACCCGTGAGCCGGCGCCGGAGCGACTACCGCACCTGGGAGGAACTGACCAGGGAGGAACGTCGACGCGGGCTGGCAGTTCTTTCCGTGGTCGGGGTCGTGGCGGTGGTCGTGGTGTTCCTCGTCGTCGGGGCCGGTGGCGGGGCCGGTGCGGCGGCACCGCCAACCACCGACGTCAAGGCCCGGCTCACGTCCTGGTACGCCACCACCGCCCAGGTCCGTTCGGAGGTCGTGCGGGCGGTCAACGCGGTACGGGCCGACATCCAAGCGGCGGACGGCATGTCGCTGAAACCGGCCTGCGCCGACCTGGGGCGGGCCGTCGACCGCATCGGACCTCTGGGCCTCCCGCCCGTCGAGAGCGTGAGCAGGAGTTGGACCGAAGGCGCCGGTGCCTACGCCCAGGCGGTCACGGCGTGCGGGAACCTGTTCGACGGCACACCCGTCCCCCCGCCGGTGCTGCTGCAGCGCACGACCGACGCCCTCAACGCCGGCGACGGGCACTGGACCATGCTCGTCGCCCAGATCGGGGCCCCGGCGCAGATCGTTCCCACCGGCTGAGCGCACCCGGCCGGCCGCTCGCCGGACGACTCGGCCCGCACGTCCTGTCAAACTCGGCTACGTGGACTTCTTCCCGGGCTTTGAGCGCGATGCCCGACCCGCGTGACCTCGACGACGCCCTGCGGTCGGTCCGACCGGCGAGCGAGGACGACGTCGACGTGATGCGCGACATCGAGCGGACCGCCGGAGTGCTGTTCGCCGGGATTGGGATGACCGACATCGCCGGACATTCTCCGCTTTCGGCCGAGAAGCTGGCGGAGTATGTCGCCGGGGGGCGGGCCTGGGTGAGCGACGCCCCGGTGGGGGTCGCGGTGGGCTACGCCCTCGCCGACGTCCTCCCCACGGACGTCTCCGAGCCCGGGCCGGGGACCGACGGCGCGCCGCCACGCGTGGGGACTCCGGCGGCGAGTGTCCATCTCGAACAGCTCTCGGTGCGTCCGGAGCACGGGAGGTCGGGTCGGGGCCGGGCGCTGAGCCTGAGCGTGATCGATTATGCGCGCCCCCGTCGTGTGCGGAGGGTGACGTTGTCGACCTTCCGGACGGTGCCGTGGAACGGTCCGTTGTATGCGCGGTGGGGCTTCCGGGAACTGGTGGCGGCCGAGATGACCCCGGCGCTCGCCGACCTCGTCGCGCACGAGAGCGAGCTCGGCCTCGCCCCGAACTCCCGCATGCTGATGGCCATCGATCTCGACTGAGCGCCGGACCGGCGGGACCCGCGGACGACCCGCGGCTACGACCGGGTCCGCGGCAACCTCGACCGGCACGGGACGTACGCCTTGTCGGCGTTCCTCGGCGAGTAGGTCTATACGGCTGTGCGTGGACCGGCCAGTCCCATGGGACCGTCCTACCGGTCTGACAGGCCGTGCCACGGCACCGGACGGCCAACACCGACATGCAATAATGACCTCTTTTGGCCGATGAGCGAAACCGTCGGACCTCTGTGGCTTACTTTGGGCGGTGAGCCTGGAGGAGGAACCTATGTTGCGGAACGTGATCAAGCCGATCCGGGAGGAGCTTGAGGCGCGCCGGAAGTCGATCTTGGATCGATATCGGCCTGACCGCTGACGAGCTTCGAGCCCGCTGCGACGCCTACGCGCTCACCGGCGACGAGTTCGAGGCACTCACCGAGCTGGAAAAGATCGACTACCTACTTGGTTGCGCACTGGCAGTTCCACCCGGAGCGCGGTGCATTCAGTGCCCTCCTTGCACATGCCGGCAAGAAAACGCCGCATGACTTGGCGTCCCTCCATCTTCCTGTGGGCGGGGCGCGGATGCGACCGTGTCTCGAGGACTTCATCCAGTTCCTGATTTCTGAATGCAGCTTCGATGCAAAGGAGGGTTGGCGCGCGGTCGTCGAGGCTGGCCGGATCCGTTGGCGTCAGCGTCAGATCGGCGCCCTGGTCCGCGATGCTCCCGAGGAAGCGATCCGGGTCTTGGAAGAGAACGGCTACGTAGTCACCCGCAGTAACGACCCGCTCGTGGGCAATGCGGAGAAGCTCGCCCGTTGGTGATGCTCCGGGCACGTCGCTGTGGCAGGTAGAGCAGGGCTCAGGCTGAACTTGTCTCGCAGCACAGCGCGCGGACCTGCGGACTACCCGCGACATGCATCCGTTGCCCACGTTGCGCGTCGTCGCCACCGCCTCGACGGTTAGGAATCGAAATGAAATAACTTGCGCGTTTCGAACCCTCCACAGGCCTGT
>NZ_CDWRCM010000102.1:4804-8443 GCF_977927585.1 Frankia sp. CcWB2
CCCCTTAGACGCCATCCTCCTGTAGCTTGCCGCTCCATATGTCGGTAGCGGGGGGCTGCAATGCGGATGCGGGGACCACGCATGTCGTTAGGTCTGGGAGGTTTCAACCTCTCCGGACCGAGGATCGGCTTTGGTGGCGGCTGGGGTGGCGGGGGTCTGATCGGCTCACTCACCCAATTCTGCGTGGCGATGATCCAGCTCTGCATATTGATGGCGTGGTTCTCGGCGCTGCTCAGCTTGCAGCGCAGCACGATTACCGGGTTGGGCCACGGCCTGCCAGGCGCCTCGTCCATGCCGTCAGGATGGCCCGGCCGGCGCGGCCGCGCCGTATCCTTCGCGTGGGCTCCGGCATGGGTACCCGGCAGCTCAGGCTCTGGAGGTTGCCCCACGCCGGGTGTTCCACTCGACTCGGCTGATCGCATAGACGTTGTTCGCCCTCCATGGGCCGACGTCAGCCACCTCCCGGAAGGTCATCCCAAGCTTGCCCGCGATCGCGTTCATCCCCGCGTTCTCCTGGTGCGTCGCCGTGATGAGCTCGTCGACGGGCAGCCGCTGGAAGCCGAAGTCGAGCGCTGCCCGGATCGCCTCGGTGCCAAGCCCTTGGCCCCAGCGATCGCGGCGGATCGACACCGCGACCTCGACTTCCGGCCAGCCGTCCGCGAAGTACGTCCCGGCCCGACCGAGGAACTCCCCCGTCTCCCGATCCTCGACCGCCCACATGCCATGACCGCGGATCACCCACATGCCGATGAGATGGGTGACGAGACGCTCGGTTCCGGCCGCGCCGAAGGTGCCGTCGAGATACCGCATCGTCTCAGGGTCGGCGTTCATCGCCGCGTACGGTTCAAGGTCCGCGGCCCGCCAACCACGCAGGACCAGCCGATCCGTGACGACCGTCGGTATCTCGAAGACGGACGGGGCGTCGTAGACGAAGGTCATACGTGGCCTCCGGTCAACGCAAGCCGCGGCCGGGCTTTCCATCGGTCCCAAAAGTCCCGTACGGGCTCCACCGCCGGGTAAGAGCCGAACCCGGCGGCCACTTCGACGACCCGCGCGGAAACAGACGCGGTAGGACTGGCATCCAACAACGCAACAGCACGCCCGGCGACTGTCGCGGCCTCGTCGACCGCTGGCCGCTCGCGGTTGGTAAGGCTCCAGGCAATCGCTAGCAACGCATTCCCGTAATCCTCATATCCGGTAGCGCGGTCGGTCTCGTAAGCGACGACGGCTCGACGGGCGATCGGCTCGGCCTCGATACCGGCGCCGATGCGAGCGAGCACGCCGGCCTCGAACATGGCCGCGGTCGCCTGCCCGAACGGGCTGCACCCCGGCTGCAACGGTAGATCTGTCACCGAGGTGCGCATCCGGTTCAACGCCGCCCGGGTGCCGCCGACATCGCCGAGCGCGCCGAGCGCCCGCGCTTCGTACGCGGCCATACGGGCACGGGTGTACGGGCCGTCGGCCACCGCGGCGGTCCGCTGCGCCGCGGTGGCCGCTTCCCGGTAGCGCCGGCCGTAGAACGCCAGCGTGGACAGCATCTCTCCCACTGACGCGGCCAGCACGACATCGTTGGTCTGCTCGGCATGCTCACCCGCGAGGCGCACGAACCGGCGGGCGGTGACGGTGTCACCGAGGTTGAACGCCAGCCTGCACAGCATGTACGAGGCGTAGCCGGCCGCAACAGTCAGTTGCACCTGCGACCGTGCGCGGGCACCGCCGCTACGCAGGAGTGTGTGTGCCGACTCCCAGGTTCTCCACACCTTCGGCGCGAGCTGGTGATGCGGCTCGATGGTGAACGCGGCAGCATGGTTGTTAATCGAGTCGTCGATCTCGTCGAGGGTCAGAACATCCGGTCCGGATGTCGTCCACTGCCGGTAGGTCTCTGCTGCAACGAGCCCTGCCGCGGCGAACTCGAAGACCTGTCGCCTGTCCGTCGTGACCATCTCCTCTTCCGCCGTCTGCTGTTCAGCGTCCACGGCGGTTCCCGTCCCGGCAACTTCCTCCAAGCCCCGGAGTCGTTGTGCGGCTTGGGCGGCCCGGATTCGCTCTCCCAGGTCGGTCAGCTCGCTGCCGGTTCCGAAGACCTTGTCCAGGGCTGCGAGGACGTGGCCTGCCGGCAGCGGCCCCGCGTTGCGGATCCCAGCCGACGTTCTTCCGAGAGTAGGTGGTGCGCTTCTCCAACTGCACCCCGGAGAGCTGGTGCTCATCCTGGAGTTCCCGGAACCGGGAGGCGAGTTGTTGCTTCAGCGTGTCGACATCAGCGTGCACGGCGGTTCCCCTCCGACAGCCGGACGTTGGAGGTGAGCGGTGATGTCCCACCTCTGGGCATCAGGTGAGCATTCTGTCGTAGATCTGGTGCGCAGTGTGTCATGTCCTTACCGGCGGATGTGCCGGCCGGCACCCGGAGGCCAGGGAGGATTCGTGACGCTGACGGGTTCTCCCTGCGGGTTGTTGGCCGCTGCCGCCGAGGGTGGCCGCCCCCGTGCCGGATCGCCGACCATCGACGGCGGATCGCCGGACGAGTGGAGGGCGGCCATCTATGCCGGGAGGGGGAGCGGGCCCCGCCGCTCGCGGGCATCCTCCCCCTCCCGGACCCTGCCGACCCGCCGGCCCGGAACGAACTGGATTCCCGGGCGGGACACACCGGCGAACTACTCGATCTCCGTGCTCGACAGAGCCGGGAATCCGGTGGAGAGCCTGATCGGCTGGCCGGTGGCCCGGCTCGCCGACGAGCACGCCCAGACCTTGCCGGACATCGCCGGCTACCGAGTCGTTCCGCTTCGCCGTGTCAACGGCCCCTGAGACCGGGGCCGTCCCTTCCCCGAGGCGGCCCCACCCGATCCCCTCCCCGCCCGCGGCGACCCAATGCCACCGGGGCGCTTCCGTGAGCGCCTGCCCCGGGCGGGGAGGTTCCCCACTCCCTGCCCTCACCCACCCGAAGGGATCATCATGTGCAACAGCAACCACGCATGCTTCACCAAGCCGGGCTATCTGATCGACGTGAAGGCGGAGAGCATCGCTGCCAACGGGGCGCTGTTCACCCGGATGCTCGCCCACCATGCCGAGGTCGGGCTGACCGACGAGCAGATCCGCGGTCTGCTCACACTCTCGGGCGAGTACCATGAGCGGCTGGTCGCGGGCCGTATCCGGATGGCGAAGCTCGGCGAGCAGGTGGAACACAAGGGCTGCCGGCTCGGCGTCGAGGAGATCGCCGCCCGGAAGGCGGCCCTTGACGAGCGGGCCGAACTGTTCCGCGCCGACGAGGCGCTGTTCTTCGAGTACACCGTGCGCGGGCAGGACCTGCTGTCGGACGAGCAGCTCGACCGCATCGACGCGATCTACCATGCCGAGAAGGATCAGGGCCTGGCCGAGCTGGAAAGCGCCCTGGCGAACGCGGTCGGCCCGAACTTCGTGTTCACCTCCGTCGCGTGATCGCGGTCGTGCGGAAGAGTGACCCGGCCGCGCATTGGCTGACGGCCGAACGGTTCGCCGGGATGTCGCCGGTCGAACGGCAGGCGGCGGAAGACCAGCTCCACGGGATTCGCGATCGGATTCTCGCTGGCGCGAAAATCTCACCCGGCGATCATGTGCTGGATCTCGGTGCGGGCACGGGTCTGCTCACCCTCGCCGCCCTGGCCC
>NZ_CDWRCM010000102.1:8868-14551 GCF_977927585.1 Frankia sp. CcWB2
GGTCGGCCCGGACGGCGCCGTCACCGCCATCGACCGGTCCGCCGAGGCGTTGGACGCGATCCGACCCGCCGGCTACGGTGCCGGCGCCCCCGAACGGGTCGTCGCCGACGCCGCCAGCCTGCCCCTGCCGGACGGCAGTGTCGATGCGGTCGTGGCCCGCTCGGTTCTGATCTACCTGGAGGATCTGCCCGCCGCGCTGGAGGAGGCGGCCCGGGTGCTGCGTCCGGGCGGCCTGCTGTCCGTCTTCGAGCCGATCAACGCCCGCCGTCGGCACGACGCCGACCTGTCCACCCTCACCGCCGACGAGCTGCGAATGATCGGCGACCTGTTTGCCGACGCGACCCCGGCAGCCCGGACGATGAGCCGGTTCAACGAGACCGACACCGTTACCCACGCCCGAAGCGCCGGCTTCGAGGGCGTCACGGTCGAACGCGACACGGTCATCAGCACCATGACCAGCCGGGACGCCGTCGACGGCTACCTCAACCGGCCGCCGCACCCCGGCGCCCGCAGCCCCATCGACACCATCGCCACCTTCGACGAGAACCTCGCCCACCGCTACGCCCAGGCCTGGCAGCAGACGATCGACACCCAGGGCACAATCACCTACACCACCCCAGTCATGTACCTGACCGCCACCCGCCGGATGGACTGATCCCACATCTGCCGCAGGACCCGCGGCACCCCGGACCGGCCGTCGGCGCCCCCGCGCCGACGGCCCCCGATCCCTCCCCCATCCGCGAGGTTCCCCCCGCTCCCGTCTCCGCTGGCCGCGCTCAGCCGGCGCTGGAGGCTTCCGCGGACGTCCCGGCGCGGGGAGAACCGGCCGAGGCGACCCCCACCGGGCATGACAGCCCGGTGCCACCCAGGCCGCAGTAGCCGCCGGGGTTCTTGGCGTCGGAAAGGTACTGCTGGTGGTATTCCTCCGCGTAGTAGAACGGACCAGCCGGGGCGATCTCGGTGGTGATCGCCCCGAGGCCCGCGGCGGTCAGCACCTGCTGGAACGCCTCGCGGCTGGCAGCCGCCGCGGCGGCCTGCCCGGCGGTGGTGGTGTAGATCGCCGAACGGTACTGGGTGCCCACGTCATTGCCCTGCCGCATGCCCTGGGTCGGGTCGTGCCCTTCCCAGAACACGCGCAGCAGCTCCTCGTAGCCGACCTTCGCGGGGTCGTACACCACAAGGACGACCTCGGTGTGCCCGGTCAGCCCGGAACACACCTCCTCGTAAGTGGGGTGCGGGGTGTGCCCTCCGGCGTAGCCGACGGCGGTGGTGTACACCCCGGGAACCTTCCAGAACGCGCGCTCGGCCCCCCAGAAGCAGCCGAGGCCGAACACGGCGGTCTCCAGACCCGCCGGGAACGGGCCGGCGAGCGGGGTCCCCAGCACGGTGTGCGGGACGTCGCCCGCGAACACCGGCCGATCCCGGCCGGGAAGGGCCTGCTCGGGCGTAGGCAGTGTCGTCTTGTGACGACCGAAGAACATGGGAAGCCACCTCCGGTGGTTGTCTCCTCGCACAACCGCGCACCGCGGCCACACGTTCCCGCAGCCCGGGACCCTCGGACGCTCTCCAGATATTCTCCAGATATTCATCGAAAGTTCGCTGGATGATCAGGGAGAACCCCGTCAGAGAACGAGATCCTCCAGCATCGTCGTGACCAGGGCCGCAATCGGCGATCGCTCGGAACGGGTGAGCGTGACGTGCGCGAACAACGGGTGGCCCTTCAGGGTCTCGATCACCGAGGCGACCCCGTCGTGCCGGCCGACCCTCAGGTTGTCGCGCTGGGCCACGTCGTGTGTGAGCACCACCCGTGACCCCTGCCCGAGCCTGGACAGCACGGTCAGCAGCACCCCGCGCTCCAGGGACTGAGCCTCGTCGACGATCACGAACGCGTCGTGCAGGGACCGGCCACGGATGTGCGTGAGCGGCAGCACCTCCAGCATCCCGCGATCCACGATCTCCTCGATGACCTCGGGGGAGACGAGCGCACCGAGGGTGTCGAACACCGCCTGGGCCCAGGGCGCCATCTTCTCGTTCTCGCTGCCCGGGAGGTACCCGAGCTCCTGGCCACCGACGGCGTACAGCGGGCGGAAAACCACCACCCGGCGGTGCGCCCGGCGCTCCATCACAGCTTCGAGCCCGGCGCACAGGGCGAGCGCCGACTTACCGGTGCCGGCTCGACCGCCGAGGGAGACGATCCCGACATCCGGATCGAGCAGGAGGTCGAGGGCCACCCGCTGCTCGGCGGAGCGACCGTGCAGGCCGAACGCGTCGCGGTCGCCGCGGACGAGCCGGACCTGCTTGTCGGCGGTCACCCGGCCGAGCGCGGAGGCACTCCCCCCGGTGGTGGTGAGGACCAGGCCGGTGTGGCAGGGCAGGTCGGCGGCCTCCAGGATCTCGGTGTACTCGCGGGAGTAAAGCCGGTCGAGGTCCTCCTGGGTGACGGTGAGCTCGGCCATCCCCGAGAAGCCGGTGTCCACCGGGGACAGCGCCTGGTACTCCTCGGCGGGCAGCCCCAGCACCGACGCCTTGACCCGCAGCGGGAGATCCTTCGTGACCAGTACGACGTCGGCGCCCTCGCGGGCGAGGTTCATCGCGACGCACAGGATCCGCGAGTCGTTCGTGTCGACCCGGAACCCCAGTGGAAGCACCGCCGCATCGGTGTGATTGAGTTCCACCCGTAGCGTCCCGCCGTTGTCCAGCGGGAGCGGTTGATCGAGGCGACCATGCCGGATGCGCAGATCGTCCAGGATGCGTAGTGCCTCCCGGGCGAACCAGCCCAGTTCCGGGTGGTTCCTCTTACCTTCCAGCTCCCCTATGACAACGAGGGGGAGCACGACATTGTGCTCCGCGAACCGCAGCAGCGCGCCAGGATCAGAAAGCAGCACGCTTGTGTCGACGACATGCGTTCGTGGCACACGCCCACCCGCTTACTCGGAGGTAGTCCGGGACCGACCCCTGCAGGAGCCGGGCACCGGCCTCCTGGTGTAGTCGCGCTTGCGGCACCGAGGGGCCTCCCGAGAGGTCCGGCACCATGCCGGACCACGGCTTGAGACGCTAGCGCTCCCACGGTAACCGCAGCCCTCGATGATGGCGACCCACTTCCGACAACACGTTACGTTAAGAACTGGAAACGTCTCGCACCCCGGAGCTCCCGTCGCACCCCGATCGGTCACATTGCGTCCGGATCATGACGCGGAGCATCAACCGCCGCGCGCGGCGCCGTCGGAGACCGGACCACGAGCGTCCGCCCGAGGAAGCCAGGTCACCGCTCACTGCCCGGTTCAGAAGCCCCCGGACCTGCGCTGACTCCGGCAACGGGCACCAACCGGGGCAACGGGCACCGACCGGCCGCAGGCCGCCACCGGATCCACGAGCCCGGCGACCGACGAGAGCCGGGTGACCGCGGGCGTGCCGGCCAGAGACACGGCGGGCCGAAACGCGACAGGCCAGAACGTGACAGGCCGAAACGTGACAGGCCGAAACGTGGCGACATGGGAGGGGGCACCCGAAACACGGCGACCGAAAGGTGACGGCCTGAAGCGCGCCCGCGGGGAAAACGTGACGGAACGCTATGGAACACCGCGGGCCGATGATCGGACACTCGTTGTCTCGACATGTCATCGAGATCGGATCGGACCGGACCGGACCAGGCCCGAAAGAGGGCGCCGACTGGCACCGTCGGGCGGGTCGGAGGAAATTCAGCCAACCGACTGGGGAATTCCCGGAAATTCATCCGGAGAAGGGATTGATCCCCGGCAAACATGCAGGGATCCGCGGAGTGGTCATTATCGGGTGGTGCTCCGCTCAGGTGAGCCGTAGCACGACACTCGGTAGGAACGCGGCCCGCCGACGGCGGAACAACGGACGCGACGCAGAGTTACGAATGAGTCCGCCGCCGGCTGGCCGCCGGGCCGGCGAAGGAGGGCCGAACCCTGCCGACCGGTCGCCACGGGACGGGCCGGGAGCCCGCCGAGCGGGTCGGCCGAAGGCCGACCCGCTCGGGAGTGTCGCACGAAGTGGTGCCACGGATGGCTTGCGTTGCCACAGATGCCTTGCGAGGTGCTGCCACGAAGTGCCGTGCCAGCGGTGCGGTCCCCGAACGGAGCCCGCGGTTGGGTGGCGTCAGCCGCTCAGCCTCCGCTGTTCAGCCGCTCGACGAGCGCCTCGTGCTCGGTCCACAGGGCGGCCGGAAGCCGTTCCCCGAACGTCTGGTAGTGCTCGGGGATCAGCTGGGCCTCCTGCTTCCACACCTCGACGTCCACCGTGAGCAGGGTCTCGAGGTCCTCCTCGGCGATGTCGAGGCCGTCGGCGGGTAGGGCGTCCTTCGTCGGCAGGACGCCGAGCGGCGTCTCCACCCCGGCTGCCGTGCCCTCCAGGCGACCGACGATCCAGGCGAGGACACGGCTGTTGTCGCCGAATCCCGGCCACAGGAACCTGCTCTCCGGGCTCTTGCGGAACCAGTTCACGTAATAGATCCGCGGGAGCTTCGTCTGGTCGGCCTTCTGCCCGACCTCGAGCCAGTGGGCGAAGTAGTCGGCCATGTTGTAGCCGCAGAACGGCAGCATCGCGAAGGGGTCCCGGCGCAGCTTGCCGATCGCTCCGGCCTGGGCCGCCGTCGTCTCGGAGGCGACGATCGAGCCGAAGAACACCCCGCGCCGCCAGTCGGGAGCCTCGGTGACCAGCGGCACCGCGGTCGCCCGGCGCCCGCCGAACAGGATCGCCGAGATCGGCACGCCGCGCGGATCCTCCCACTCCGGGGCGATCGTCGGGCACTGGCCCGCCGGGACGGTGAAGCGGGCGTTGGGGTGTGCGGCGGGCTCGCTGGACTCGGGGGTCCAGTCGCGGCCCTTCCAGTCGATGAGGTGCGCCGGCGGCTGCTTGGTCAGCCCCTCCCACCAGACGTCACCGTCATCGGTCCTGGCCACGTTGGTGTAGACGACGTTGCCCCAGAGGGTCCTGACCGCGTTGGGGTTGGTCTGCTCGCCGGTCCCCGGGGCGACCCCGAAGAACCCGGCCTCCGGGTTGACCGCGTACAGCCGGCCGTCCTCACCGAAGCGCATCCAGGCGATGTCGTCACCGACGGTCTCCGCCTGCCAGCCCGGCAGGGTTGGGATGATCATCGCCAGATTAGTCTTTCCACAGGCCGACGGAAATGCGGCGGCAATGTAGTGGACCTTGCCAGCGGGAGACGTCAGTTTGAGGATGAGCATGTGCTCGGCGAGCCAGCCCTCGTCGCGGGCCATGACCGACGCAATACGCAACGCATAGCACTTCTTGCCAAGTAGTGCGTTTCCGCCGTAACCTGAGCCGTAGGACCAGATCTCCCGGGTTTCCGGGAAATGGGTGATGTACTTCGTCGTATTGCACGGCCACGGGACATCGGCCTGGCCGGGTTCCAGCGGAGCGCCCAGGGAATGGACGGCCGGGACAAAGAAACCGTCCGTTCCGAGCTGCTCGAGGGCGGGCGTTCCCATCCGGGTCATCGTCCGCATGGAGATGACGACGTAGGGCGAGTCGGTGATTTCGACACCGAGGGCCGAGATGCTCGAGCCGAGCGGGCCCATGCAGAACGGGACGACGTACATCGTCCGACCCCGCATGCACCCTGCGAACAGGCCTCGGAGCGTGGCCCGCATCTCAGCAGGGTCGAGCCAGTTGTTGGTCGGGCCGGCGTCCTCCGCCT
>NZ_CDWRCM010000102.1:14668-15964 GCF_977927585.1 Frankia sp. CcWB2
CAGATATAGGTACGGTCCTCCACGCGGGCCACGTCGCCCGGGTCCGAGGCGGCGTAAAAGCTGTTCGGACGTTTCTCGTCATTCAGCCGGACCAGGGTCCCCTGCTCGATCAGAAGGGAGGTCAGCCGATCGAACTCCGCGTCTGATCCATCGCACCACTCAACCCGGTCCGGCTGAGTGAGTTCGGCAATCTCGCGCACCCAGGCAACTAGCCTGGCGTGCCTCGTGGGGGCCACGTCCAGCCCCGAAACCTGTGCCGCGGTTGTCACAGCTCACACCTCCGGTCGAGTCGAACCTGCCGCGCTCTCTTCCCATATGCAGGTGCCCACTTGAGAACTCGAACGTACTCGTGGACGTTCAGACAAAACCCACAATATAGGGGGAGTTCGAGGCCACGTTCAGGATCATTAGACTGTACCGCGCGTTCCGTCCGCAGTCGCGCGATAGCGAGTGCGCAGAAGCGCCGGATCCATCACGCACCGGTACGGACCGACTGCTGCCGTCCGGCTCCGCTTCGTGACGGCACTGACCCTCGGGTTATCGTTCTCGGCGTGGCTTCCCTCGTACAGCAGCCGGCCGGGCCTCCGCAGACGGACATCGCCTCGCACCCGCGTGACCTGGTGCGACCGCGCATGCGGGGATGGCTACATGCCGGCGCGTTCCCGATCAGCCTGACACTAAGCGTCATTGCGGTGGCGCTGGCTACCACGCTGCGTGCCCGGCTCGGTATCGCAGTTTACGCCCTGAGTATTGCGGCCCTCTTCGGAACGAGCGCCCTCTACCACCGGACGATGTGGTCGACATCACGCGCCCGGGCGCGCATGAAACGCCTCGACCATTCAATGATCTTTGTTTTCATCGCCGGCACTTACACCCCTTTCGCCCTGATTGCGATGCCGCCGACGACCGCTCGGGTGGTCCTGGCGGTGGTGTGGGGAGGGGCAGGACTCGGCGTCGCCATCCGGATGCTGTGGCTGCACTCGCCGCGGTACCTGACCGTGCCGCTCTACATCGCGCTCGGCTGGGTGGCCGTCTTCGTGATCCCGGAGCTCGCCCACCGGGCCGGGATCGCCTCGATGGTCCTTCTGCTCGTGGGGGGGGTCTGCTACAGCCTCGGCGCCGTCGTCTACGCCTGCCGGCGACCGGACCCGGTGCCCACGATCTTCGGCTACCACGAGGTGTTCCATGCCTTCACCCTCGTCGCCGCGACCTGCCACTACATCGCGCTGCTCTTCGCCATCTACTCGGGCCTGTTTGGGAAGTTCATCGGGGCAGCCATTCGTTGATCGCGGCGAT
>NZ_CDWRCM010000103.1:0-10569 GCF_977927585.1 Frankia sp. CcWB2
ACGACACGGGCCAACCGCTCGGGATCCGACCAGTCGGTGTCATCCGGTGCCACCCTCCCGGGCGCGGGACCGGGATCCGCCCCCCGGGCATCCGGCGGAGTCGTCGAGCTCATGTCCCACTCCCTGAAGACGGCACCGGATGCGGCTTCTTCCTCCTGCGCGACACGGTCTCCTGCGCGACACGGTTCACGTCACGGTCAGGAGCGTCCCCACGGGGGCCTCCCATGCTCATGCCGACCACCCGGGCAATCTCAGATCCAGCGCGGCACCGAACTGCTCGGGACCGGGCGTGCCCCGTCCGGCGAGATCGGCGAAGGTCCACGCCAACCTCAGGACACGGTCGAGACCGCGCGCGGTGAGCAGGCCTCTTTCGAATGCCCGCTCGGCCACGGCCGTCGCCCTCGCCGGCAGCGGCCACAGTCGGCGCATCGCCGGCCCCGGCACCTCCGCGTTGAGCCGCCACGGCGTTCCGGCCAGCCGGACCCGGGTCGCCTCCTGGGCCGCGGCGACCCGCGCCGCGACGACCGCGGACGAATCACCCTGGCCACGGTCCGCCCGTAGCTCCGCCCGGCTGGGATCGCTCAACGCCACCTGGATGTCGATCCGATCCAGGAGCGGCCCGGACAAACGGGCCAGATAGCGCCGACGGACCAGGCTCGGGCACTCGCAGCCCACCGCGCGTGGGCCACGGGCCTTCGAACACGGGCAGGGATTCGCGGCCAGAACCAGCTGGAAGCGGGCGGGAAACCGTGTCGTCGCGCGAGCGCGGGCGATCTCGATCTCGCCGCTCTCCAACGGTTGACGTAGCGCATCGAGACTTTGACGGGTAAACTCTGGCGCCTCGTCCAAAAACAGGATGCCCCGGTGCGCCTGACTGGCCAGCCCGGGCCGAATCACCGTCGAGCCTGCCCCGACGAGTGCCGCCGGGGTCGCGCTGTGGTGCGGACTACGATACGGCGGTCGGGTGACGAGCGGGCAGTCCGCGGGCAGCAGGCCGGCGACCGAATGGACCGCGGTCACCTCGAGAGCGGCCTCGGTACCGAGGTTCGGCAGCAGCCCGGGCAGTCTGTCGGCCAGCATGGTCTTGCCACTGCCGGGCGGCCCCTGCATGAACAGGTGGTGGCCACCGGCCGCCGCGACCTCGACGGCCAGCCGGCCCCTGCTCTGCCCCGCCACGTCCGCCAGATCCCCGACCTGACCGTCGGTGGAGGCAGCTTCGGCCGTGGGGGCCGCCACGGGCTCGGCGGCGATCTCTCCCCGCAGGAGCGCCAGCACACTGGTGAGATCGACAGCGGGCTCTACCACCGCGCCCGGTACCAGCGCCGCCTCGGCGGCGTTGCCCGCCGGTACCACGACCCGTTCGATACCGGCAGCCACCGCCCGAAGTACCGCCGGGAGCACCCCGCGGACACCGCGCACCCGGCCATCCAGCGCCAGCTCGCCGATGAGTACCCGACGGAGCAGGGCGGCGCGCGGCACCACACCGGCCGCGGTGAGGATCGCCACCGCCATAGCCAGGTCGAAACCACTGCCCGATTTCGGGAGGGTGGCGGGGAACAACCCGAGCGTGATGCGCCGATCAGGCCACCGTTGGCCCGAGTTCACGATCGCGGCGCGAATCCGATCCCGTGACTCATGCAACGCGGCATCGGGCAGACCGATGAGAGTCAGCCGCGGAAGACCATTGGCGAGATCCGCCTCCACCTCGACGATGTGACCTTCGACCCCGACGACCGCCGCCCCCCGGGCCCGCGCGAGGGCCATCAGAACGCTCCCCGGATGTGCTCGACACGAACCGGACCCGCCGGAGGGCGGGACACCAGGAGGACGTCGAAACACACCAACGACGAGGCGTGGGGGTGCTCTGCGAGCCATCGGGCAGCCAGGCGTCTGATCCGAGCCGCCTTGCGACCCACGACGGCCTCGGCGGCCGATCCGTAACGCGTCCCGGATCGGGTCTTGACCTCGCAGAACACCAGGCTCTCACCGTCCTGCACAACGAGATCGAGCTCGCCCTCGCGGCAGCGCCAGTTACGGTCGAGGATCTCGGCGCCGACCGCCGCCAGATGGCGGGCGGCGACATCTTCGCCGAACCTGCCCAGTGCGTCCTTTGCCCGCATCGCCGCTCCCGTTCGCCGGGGGACGGGTGCCCGCCGGTCGTGACCAGCGTGGACGTGGGCGGGCCGGAGAGCCATCCACATGATCGATATGTGGATGGCGAGGGTTTCTCCACAGGAACGAGCTGGGCGGACATCTCAGCGGGGCATCACGGGCTTCGGTGACGGGCCGACTCGCACTGTCGATCCAGGCGACGACCGACCGGAATGAG
Source organism: Frankia sp. CcWB2 (assembly GCF_977927585.1). Taxonomy (NCBI): domain Bacteria; kingdom Bacillati; phylum Actinomycetota; class Actinomycetes; order Frankiales; family Frankiaceae; genus Frankia; species Frankia sp. CcWB2. Next base: position 2,330 of record NZ_CDWRCM010000103.1, read on the forward strand.
ATGCCGATCTGCCGAACATACCGCCGAGACGATCAAGACGCCGAAGCGATCAAGCGGCCGGGGCTGGAAAGCGTGACGCCGAGAGTCGGCGTCAGAGCTCGGCCTTGGTCAACTCCTCGACGTTGATATCTTTAAAGGTGACTACTCGGACATTTTTAACAAAACGCGCAGGACGGAACATGTCCCACACCCAGGCGTCCCGCAAGATCAACTCGAAGAAGACCTCGCCGTCCGTGCTGTTCCTGACCTCGATCTGGTAGTCGTTCGCGAGGTAGAAGCGGCGCTCGGTTTCGATCACATACGAAAAAAGCCCCACCACGTCGCGGTACTCGCGATAGAGCTGCAACTCCATCTCGGTCTCGTACTTCTCGAGGTCTTCCGCGCTCATACAGTCTCCGTGACGCCATGTCGGCTGGTCACAAGCACCCTGTCCTCCAGCCGCAATGATCGTGCTTCCCTCGTCGTCGCCGCATGCGCAGCCACGTTGACGTACGACATCCGATGCTCGTCACACGGTCCGCAGCGCGCCAGCGCCGCCGCGTGGGCCGCGGTGACGTATCCCTTGTGCTGCGCGAAATCGTACTCGGCATAGCGCGTGTGCAACGCACGCATGATCCGGTCCCTCGTCACCTTCGCCACGACCGAGGCTGCCGCCACGCACGCGACCACCCGGTCTCCCTTCACCACCGCCAACGACTCCGCTCCGAAACCGGCGACCGCGAATCCATCCGTGAGCACGTACCCTGGGCGCACAGGCAGGCGCGCCACCGCGCGTCGCATTCCGGTGATGTTGGCTACGTGCAGGCTGACCCGATCGATCTCGGCCGCGGAGATGACGACGGTCGACCACGCCTCGGCGGCGGCCGTCACGTCCTCGAAAACACTCTCACGGATCTGCTCGGTCAGGAGCTTGGAGTCGGCCAACCGCGCCAGCCGTCGACGAGCCTCCGGAGCCAGAATCACCGCGGCGACGACCAAGGGTCCGGCGCATGCCCCACGACCCGCCTCGTCGACCCCTGCGACCGGACCGAGACCATGCCTGTTCAGAGCGCGCTCGTAACCGAACAGCCCCGCATCCCGGCGAAGAGCGGCACCGTAGTGTCTCATGACGGACCGCGGCGCCGAGCCGTCCCTGACGCGCGCGTGCGCGTGGGTCCTCGTGGCATCCGGCGGGGCCGACGGGTGGCGGTCCACGCCGGGGGGATTAGCACGGCAAGGGCGAACAGGGATGCGTCATCCGTGGCCGGGGAGCCCGGCAGCGGCACCGCGGCGTCGTCGGCGGAAGACAACGCGGCCGATGTGGCCGACGTGGCCGACCCGGCCGGCGCACGAGGAGCCGGAGACACCACCGACTCGACGGGAATCCCGGCGAAATCGTTTGGAACGCCCAGGAATCCGAACCGGCCGAGTGGCCAGACACGGACGAAGGCCCGTCCCACCACCGCATGCTTCGGGATCGGCCCGTTCTGCCGGGCATCCGAGGAGGCCCCGCGATGGTCACCCATCACCCACAGGTAGCCAGCCGGGACGGTCAGCGGGCCGAACCGCTGATAGTCGTTCTGGTAGACGTACGGCTCGTCGAGCGGATGGCCGTTGACCGAGACTCTGCCCGCGGTATCGCAACACGCGACCGTGTCGCCGCCGACCGCTATGACGCGTTTGATGAAGTCGGTCTCGCTCGGAGCCCCGAGACCCAACAGGTTCTGCGCGCCACGAACGAACCTGCTGAACGCGTTGCTCGGCGGCGGGACGACGGACTCGGCATGATCGAATCCGGTCCCCTTGCCGTTGAAGACGACGATCTCACCCCGATGCACGTCGCGGAAGTGGTAGACGACCTTGTTGACAAGAACCCGGTCGTCGACGAGCAGTGTCCGTTCCATCGACTCCGAGGGGATCCAGAACGCCTGGACCAGAAAAGCCTTGATGAGCAGGGCGAGCAGAAAGGCGATCAGCACAAGGACCGGGAGCTCGCGGAGGAACGAGCCACGGCCACGGGCCCGCGCCGCCTCAGGCCGGGAAACCCGACGACCGGTGGCTTCCGGACCGTCGGGCTGCGCCTGGTCCTTCGGGCCGTCTGGCTCGGTCGCAGGGCTCGGCTGCGCGCCGTCCGGCTGGCCGCACTCGGTCCTTCCCGGTACCCGAGGCCCACTGGGATCGGATGCGTTCACGCCGCCACCTCGCAGGATCGACCGCCAAACCTCATCGGACCGGTCGACGTGCCACCAGCCGCACCTTGCGACAGCGTTGCGGACCGTGCCGCCTATCTTCTTCCATCAACGGCGACGGCACCTGCACGGGCAACCGGCAAGTCGCGGATGGAGAATCCGGACGCGTCACGGGGTGGCGGTGACCTCAGCGCGCGACCGGCTCACGCTTCTCCTTGATCTTGGCAGCCTTACCGCGCAGCTGACGCAGGTAGTACAGCTTGGCCCGTCGGACGTCACCGCGGCTCACGACCTCGATCTTCGAGACGATCGGGCTGTGGAGGGGAAAGGTCCGCTCCACGCCCACGCCGAAGCTGACCTTACGGACGGTGAAGGTCTCCCGCACCCCGCCACCCTGGCGGCGGATGACGGCACCCTGGAAGACCTGGATGCGCTGACGGTTTCCTTCGACAACCCGCACGTGGACCTTGAGGGTGTCGCCCGGCCAGAACTCGGGCACGTCGGTCCTCAGCGACTCGGCGTCGAGGCTGTCCAGGGTGTGCATGGCAGTCGCTTCCTGAAGAGTTGAGAATGGATCGTCCGCGGCCCCGGAACGCACCGAGACGGACAATCCATGGTCGAGGCCGATCTGGCCGGCATGGGTGGACGCAATCACCGCGAGGTGTCCCGCGGGGAAGACATGCGACCCGAGGCCGCCCGAACCGGTCACGAACCGACGGACACTGCATCCTACTGTGCCACACCTAGGAGAGAGACCGGACCGCCCTGCCCCTCGCCTGGCCCCTCGACGTCACGACGATGGATCAGGCCGGTCCCCTCGGTGGGGGCCCGGCACCATCCGCCCGGCAGCCTCGGCAGCGGCGGCAGCGAGTACGGCTCGGTCCGCTTCGGCGAACTCGCGGCGTTCCAGGAGGTCCGGGCGCCGCAACAGGGTACGACGAAGCGCCTGGGAACGACGCCAGCGGGCGATCGCCTCATGATCGCCGGAGCGGAGAACGGACGGCACCTCGGCCCCCCGCCATACCGGCGGACGGGTGTAGACCGGGCCTTCCAGCAAGCCGTCGGAGAAAGAGTCGTCGACGACCGAGGCACTGTTACCGAGGACTCCGGGCAGCAGCCGCGTAACCGCTTCGAGAATCACCAGAGTCGCGGCCTCGCCCCCGGCCAGCACATAGTCTCCGATGGAGATCTCGTCATCGGCCCAGGTCTCGATCATCCTGGCGTCGATACCCTCGTAGCGCCCGCAGCAGAACACCAGCCAGGGCTCGCGCGCCAACTCTTCGGCATATCGCTGAGTGAACGGAGTCCCCGCCGGGGTCGGCACGACGACCCGGGGCCGGCTACCGGCCACTCGTGCGGTGATCTCCGACAACGCCGCGTCCCAGGGCTCGGGCCGCATGACCATTCCCGGGCCTCCCCCGTAGGGGGCGTCATCCACGGTGCGATGAACATCCGTGGTCCACATCCGCAAATCATGTGTATGGATCTGCAGGGTTCCGCGCTCCTGGGCCCGGCCCACGAGCGACAGACGCAGTGGCTCGAGATAGGCCGGGAAGATGGTGACGATGTCGGCGCGCATCGGCTGCTTTCAGAGATATCGGTTCTCAGAGGTATCGGCTGCCTGCCGGGAAACCCGACCTGCCCGCCAGCCGAAGACCGGGCCGAGGCGGCGCAGCCAACTTCCGGCGCAGGACCCGAGTCAATCGAGATCGAGCAGGCCGGGCGGCGGATCCACGACGATCCGGCCGGCGGGGGGGTCGACGGTCGGCACGATGTCACGGACGAAGGGGACGAGATGCTCGCCACCGTCCGGGCCGCCGATCGCGAGCAGGTCTCCCGCAGGGGAGTGAATGATGCCGGTGACGTGCCCCAACAACATGCCCGCCGTGGTCACCGCCCGCAGGCCGACCAGGTCCCGATCCCACCACATCTCCACGGCCTCGCCGTCGGCGGCATCGTCGTCGAGCGGCGATCCCGCCTGATCCGCGTCGATAGCCAGGAGCACGCCGCGCAGCGCCTCCGCGGCGCCACGATCGTCCACCCCGCGAAAGTGAAGCAACAGGCGACCCGAGTGCCAACGAGCGCCGGAGACGGTGAGCGGAGTTCCGCCCCCTTCGCGACCGAGGACTGCCCCTACGGCGAACCTGCGGTGGGGCACGTCGGTGCGAATCTCGATCGTGACCTCACCGCGGATGCCATGCGGCCGGCCGATCCGCCCGACGACGATCTCCTCAGCCACGACTTCTCGAGCAATCAGGACGAAGCTCGCGACAGCATCGGCGGATCCTAATGATCCACATCGACAACGTCGATCCGAAGGCCCCGGCCTCCGACACCGCCCATCACCGTGCGCAGCTCACGAGCGGTACGGCCTCGCCGACCGATGACCTTCCCGAGATCTTCGGGGTGCACCCGCACCTCCAGGGTACGTCCACGCCGACCGTTGTTCAGGTCCACCCGGACGTCGTCGGGGTGATCGACGATGCCTCGCACAAGATGTTCGAGGGCCGCCTCCAGCACCTACTGCCCCGCGGTCGTCGGTGCGTCCGTGGCCGGGGCGGCTTCCACTTCCTCTGCCGACTCTGCCGACCCGGACTTCTTGGCCTTCTTCGGCGTGGTGGCCGGCCGGTCCTCGGCGCCCGCGGCAGCCCGCGCGGCCGCCTGGAAGATCTCCCGCTTGTCCGCCTTTGGCTCGGCGACCTTCATCGGCGGGGGCGCCGGCAGGTTCTTGAACTTCTGCCAGTCCCCGGTGACCTTGAGGATCGCGAGGACGGGCTCGGTGGGCTGTGCACCGACCGAGAGCCAGTGCCCCACCCGCTCGGCGTCGACCTTGATGATGCTCGGGTCGGACTTGGGGTGGTACTGCCCGATGGACTCGATGACCCGACCATCCCGCTTGGTACGGGCATCGGCCACGACGATGCGGTAGTGCGGCTCGCGCATCTTGCCGAGACGCTGCAGTTTAATCTTGGTTGCCACGGTGGTCGAACGGCTCCAGACATGTCGATGACCACTGGTTTTCCACGGCTGCGCATGGAGCCCCGGTGGTGGGAAGCACCCGCGCCGGACAACCACTCACACATCTCCCGCGCGACACCGCGAGGAACCGCGACACCGCGAGGAATGAGGGCAGCCACACCGGCGCTGGCAGGCAGGGCCTGTATTGAGCTTACAGTCTGCCAGATCGTGACCGCCGCGCACGACCGGGGAGCCCGTGCATCCACCACGGCCGCCTCGCGCGGGTCAACGGCCCCCGCGGGGGCCGCGCGGCGGCATCCCACCGAAGCCGTCCTGCTGCCGCATCAGCGCCGAGAGATCCGGCATGCCGTCCGGAAGCGCGGGGCCCTTCGCCAGCCGCTCCTGCGCAGTGGACTTCTGCGCCTTGGCCTGGGCCGCCCGTGCCGCCGGATTACCCTTGCGGCTGGCTCCCTTGCCCTTCTTCGCGGCCTTGCGAGCCGAGGCGGCCTTCGCTCGACCCATCCCCCCCGGCATCCCCATGCCGCCGGCCATCTGCCGCATCATCTTGCGGGCCTCGGCGAACCGGTCCAGCAACTGGTTGACCTCGGTGACCGTGGCCCCGGATCCACGCGCGACCCGAGCCTTGCGGGACGCCTGCAGGATCCTGGGATCACGCCGTTCCGTCGGCGTCATGGACCGAATGATCGCAACCACCCGATCGACGTCCCGATCGTCGACCTGCGCCAGTTGATCCTTCATCTGGCCCATACCCGGCAGCATGCCGAGCAGGTTGCCGATCGGGCCCATCTTGCGGACCGCGAGCATCTGCTCGAGGAAATCCTCGAGAGTGAACTCGGAGGCGACCATCTTCGCCGCCATGGCCTCGGCCTGCTCGGCCTCGAACGCCTTCTCGGCCTGCTCGATGAGGGTGAGGACGTCACCCATACCGAGGATCCGCGACGCCATGCGTTCCGGGTGGAAGACGTCGAAGTCGTCCAGGGCCTCGCCGGTGGAGGCGAACATGATCGGCCGACCGGTCACCTGGGCGACCGAGAGGGCCGCACCACCGCGCGCGTCGCCATCAAGCTTGGTCAGGACCACTCCGCTGAATCCCACGCCATCGGCGAAGGCGCTCGCGGTCGCGACCGCGTCCTGACCGATCATCGCGTCCAGGACGAAGAGAATCTCATCCGGTGAGACGGCGTCGCGGATGTCGGCCGCCTGCCGCATCATCTCCTCGTCGACGCCGAGCCGCCCGGCCGTGTCGACGACGACCACATCGAAGACCTGCCGGCGCGCGTGCGCGAGCGCGTCGCGCGCGACGCGCACCGGATCCCCGACCCCGTTGCCGGGCTCGGGCGCGAAGACCTCCACCCCGGCCCGCGCCCCGACCACCTGCAGCTGGTTGACCGCGTTCGGACGCTGCAGGTCGGCCGCGACCAGCAGCGGGGTGTGACCCTGGGCCTTGAGCCAGCGCCCGAGCTTGCCGGCCAGGGTGGTCTTACCCGTTCCCTGCAGGCCGGCGAGCAGGACCACCGTCGGCGGGGTCTTGGCGTACCGCAGCGTCGTCGTGCCGCCGCCGAGGATCGCGACGAGCTCCTCATTGACAATCTTGATTACCTGCTGGGCAGGGTTCAACGACGCACTGACCTCGGCGCCGCGGGCACGCTCCTTCACCGCGGCCACGAAGCCACGGACGACCGGGAGCGCGACGTCTGCCTCGAGCAGAGCCACCCGGATCTCCCGCGCGGTGGCGTCGATGTCGGCATCGGTAAGGCGCCCTCTGCCACGCAGCGACGCGAAGACCTTGTCGAGGCGGCTGGAAAGGGTGTCGAACACGCGCACACACTCCGAGATCGCAGACGGACCGCAGGCACCAGCGTACGCACCCGACGACGAGGACAGCACACCCCCGCGTCCGATCAACCGACGACGTCACGCATCGGCCGATCGACGCGGACGCGACGTGCGCGGCCCGGCGAGGCATGCCCGCACGGACACCGACCTGGTCATTCACCTGCCGGGCCCGCCCTCTGCGCTGAGGAGGGCGAGACGCCTCGCCGGACGCTCACCCCCCGGCCAGGAGAACACCGAGGAACATGGCGCGGCTGACCACGGAGCCCCACAGCTCCGCTCAGTGATGAAGCTTAGGTCACATGCCGAACGGCCGGAAGGCCTTGACGCTGAGCACGTTGTGGTCTTCGCCGATCCGGCGGCCACTCGATCGATCAGCCAGCTTCGCCCAACAGGGCGTCGACGAACGCCTCCGGCTCGAAGGGAGCAAGATCGTCTGGACCCTCTCCCAAGCCGATCAGTTTCACCGGCATGCCGAGCTCGCGCTGCACGGCGATGACGATCCCGCCCTTGGCCGTACCGTCCAGCTTGGTCAGCACGACTCCGGTGAGATCAACCGCCTGCGTGAACACCTGTGCCTGGACAAGCGCGTTCTGACCGGTCGTGGCGTCGAGCACGAGCAGCACCTCATCGACCGGACCGTGCTTGCCCACCACTCTTTTAATCTTCGCCAGCTCGTCCATCAGGCCTGCCTTGGTGTGCAGCCGGCCGGCGGTGTCGATCAACACGGTGTCCACACCGCTCTGCGTGCCCTGTCGGACCGCATCGAACGCCACCGACGCGGGGTCACCCCCCTCGGCCCCGCGGACCGTGATCGCGCCGACCCGTTCACCCCAGGTCTGAAGCTGATCCGCGGCCGCGGCACGGAACGTGTCCGCCGCGCCCAGCACGACCGTACGCCCGTCCGCGACCAGCAGCCGCGCGATCTTTCCACAGGTCGTGGTCTTGCCCGTACCGTTGACACCGACGACGAGTACGACGGCGGGACGATCCGGGGCCGTCGTGCGCAGCGATCGGTCGGTCGTCGTACCGATCTGGGCAAGCAGCTCGTCGCGCAGCACCGCCCGCACATCCGCAGGCGTGCGGGCACCGAGCACCTTCGTGCGTTCCCGCAGCGCGGCGACCAGCTCGGTGGTCGCCGTAACCCCGACGTCGGCGAGGAGCAGGGTCGCCTCCACGTCTTCCCACGCGTCCTCGTCGAGATTGTCGCCGGACAGCAGGGAGAGCAATCCGCGACCGAGCGCGTTCTGCGAACGAGCC
>NZ_CDWRCM010000103.1:10642-14933 GCF_977927585.1 Frankia sp. CcWB2
AGCCGCAGGCGCAGCCGGACGAGGCGGCCGGCGGCCGGCGGCGGTGCCTCCGGCGGGATCCGCTCCTGGACCGGGATCCCCGGCGCGGCCGGTATCTCGGCGGGCGGGGCGCCGACGCCCTCGGTCTCCGTCGGGGACGGCGGCAGCACATCGGGAAGACCGATGTCGTCGACCGTCCTGGTCGCCGAATCTCGGGGTACCTCGGCATCGTCACCGACCCCGGGACGGTAGTCGGCGCCCGGGCGCGGGCCTTCCTCGACGGATCGGCGGGGGCGTCGGCGCAGGGCCGTGCCGGCCACCAGGCCCACGGTGGCCAGTACGACGACGGCGATGACGACGATCAGGATGAGGAGCTCCACGTACCGATCCTGACAGATGACGCCACAAGGCCGTGGCGCTCGCCCGGCGGGAGGGCGGCGGCGTCAGAGCGCCGCCCGCTCCCGCAGCCGCTGACTGATCACTGTCGTCACCCCGTCGCCCCGCATGGCCACGCCGTACAGGGCGTCAGCGATCTCCATCGTCCGCTTCTGGTGGGTGACGATGATCAGCTGCGACTTCTCGCGCAGACCCTCGACAGCATCGAGCAGCCGGCCGAGGTTGCGGTCGTCCAGAGCTGCCTCGACCTCGTCGAGCACGTAGAAGGGCGAAGGACGGGCCCGGAATATCGCGAGCAGGAGAGCGAGTGCGGTCAGTGAACGCTCCCCGCCGGACAACAGCGACAGACGCTTCACCTTTTTTCCCGGCGGCCTCGCCTCGACCTCGATGCCCGTGGTGAGCATGTCATCAGGATCGGTAAGCACCAGCCGGCCCTCACCGCCCGGGAACAGCGTCGAGAAAACGATCTCGAACTCACGAGCGGTGTCCGCGAACGCGACGGCGAAGACCTCACGCACCCGCAGATCAACCTCCTCGACGACCAGTAGAAGATCCCGGCGGGTGCTCTTGATGTCTTCGAGCTGCGCGGATAAGAACGCCGCCCGCTCCTGAAGCGCGGCGAACTCCTCGAGGGCGAGGGGATTCACCCGCCCCAGCCGGGCCAGCTGCTTCTCCGCGGTGGCAGCCCGGGCGCTCTGCTCGGCTCGATCGAACGGCACCGCGGTGCCGTCGGGCTCATCCGGCGGGACCAGCGTGCCCGGCCCGAACTCCGCCACCAGGTCGTCCGCGTCGATGCCGTGCTCCTCCAGAGCCTTGGCTTCCAGTGTCTCCACCCGCAGCCGCTTCTCCGCTCGGGCCAGCTCGTCGCGATGGGCGGCGTCGCGCAGCGCCGCGAGTTCGGTGGCCAGGGCGCGCCCCTGGTCACGCACCCCGACCAGCTCCGTCTCGGCGGCCTTGCGCAGTGCGTCGGCCTCCTCCCGCTCCGCCGCGGCGCGAGCCAGCGAATGGTCCAGTCGGTCGAGAGCGACCTGGGCCGCCTCCCCCATCACCGTCGCGACGGCCGCCTGCCGCTCGCGGACCTCGTGCCGACGGGCCGCCGCGGCCCGTGCCGCCCGCTCGTTCGCCGCCGCGCGGATCAGTCCGTCGGCGCGTCCCTGCAGGCCTCGCACCCGCTCCTCGCTGGTACGGACGGCCAACCGGGCCTCGACCTCGGCGGCGCGCACGGCGGAGGTGGCCGCGACGAGCCGGTCCCGTTCATCCGGAGCACGCTCCCCGGCCTCCGGCTGCTCAGATGTCGCGGCGAGCGACGCCTCGAGCTCGGTCAACGCTCCGTATGCCCGATCACGGGCTGTTTCGGCCCGTGATCGGGTAGCCTCCAGCCGGGCGATCTCGGATGCCGCGGCCCCTCCCGAACGATCGAGCTGCGCCATCTGCTCGGACAGCGCCCGGTGCCGGGCATCGGTCCCGTGCAGCGCCGCCAGTGCCGCGTCGATGGCGGTACGGGCCCGGGTCACCTCGGCACGCGCGGGCTCGAACGCCTCGTGGGCGGACTCGACGCGACGGGTCGCCTCCGCCACGCCGGCCTCGGCCTCGTCCGCCGCGGCCTGCAGTTCGATCGCAGACGGCGGGTTCGCGCTGCCACCGATCGAGAGGGGCGCACCGATGACGTCGCCGGCGCGGGTGACCACCCGCAGGTCGGGACGCAACGCCGTGGCCCGCTCGGCCGCTGCCAGATCCTCGACCACGACAGTCCGGGCGAGCAGGGACGACACGGCGGTACGGAACCGGTCGTCACCGATCTCCGCCAGGTCCAGCGCGGCAACGGCACCGGCCGGGAGCGGACCGTCGGCGCTGGCCGCCCCCGGGTCGGTCGCCGCGCTGCCGACAGGGCCGGCGCAGGCGGCGGGATCGGCGCAGGCGTCAGGCTCATCCGCGACGGTGACGGCGGCCACCAGCGATGCTCGGCCGGCGCCCGTTTCCCGCAGCCACGCAAAGGCCGCCATGGCATCTTCCGACGTGCCGACGAGCAGGGCGTCCGCCGCCGCGCCCAGCGCCGCGGCGATGGCCGCCTCCGCGCCGGCGGTCACGCTCAGGACGCCGGCCAGCCGGCCGATCACCTCGAGGGTCGGATCCAGTGCCGGAGCCGGGTCCTCCGCCGTGTTCGAGGCGCCCCGCCCGGTCTGCCCGGTCTGCCCGGCCTGCCCGGTCTGCCCGGTCTGCGCGCCGGTAGCAGCCCTCAACAGTGCCGCGGCTCCGTCGGCCGGCGCGAGGGAGAGATGCAGCGCGTCACGTCGCGCAGCCCAGGAGGCGTGGTCACGCTCGGCGCTACGCTCCTCACCGCGCAGGACCTCGAGCCGCTCGGCGGCAGCGGCATGCACCGCCACGGCCGCGCTGTGCCGCTCGGTGAGATCCTCCCGTGCGCTCTCCATCCGGGAGAGTTCGATCTCGAGGGCCGAACGTGACGCCGAGGTCTCGGTCTCCCGCTCCCGCGCGGCGTCGAGTGCCTCGGTCGTCCGTGCTATCTCGTTCTCGGCGCTGGTGGCACGGGACCTGGCAGCCTCCACCTGGCCGGCAAGGCGCGCGATCTCCTCACGGCGAAAAGACGCCGCGCGTGCCGCGGCGATCAGTTCCTTCTCCTCCCGGGCGAGCGCGGCCTCGAGATCGGCACGCCTGGTGACCACCTCGGCGAGCAGGTCCCGATCACGCTCCAGCCGCTCGGTGAGGGCGATTTCCTGCTCCCGGACCGCCGTGGCCTCCTGTTCCAGTTCCTCGGGGTCGCGGCGCCCACGTACGTCGTCGGCCGCGGTACGCAACAGGCGACCCCGTTCGACGGCGAGCGAACGGGTGCCCCGCAGCCGTTCCCGCAGGGATGCCAGGGCGTACCAGGTCTCCTGGGCGCCGGTGGCGCGCGGAACGATCGCCGTCAGGTCGGCCTGCAGCTGCTCCTCCCGGCGGGCGACCGCGGCATGAGCGGCTTCGGTGGTCGTCAGCCGCGCCCGCAATGCCTCCTCGTCCGCGAGGTCGGAGGCGATCGCGGCCCGGGCACGATGGAGATCGTCGGCGAGAAGGCGCAGGCGGGCGTCCCGGAGCGAAGCCTGAATCACACCGGCCTTACGTGCGATCTCCGCCTGGCGACCGAGCGGCCCCAACTGCCGACGCAGCTCGGCGGACAGATCGGTGAGGCGGGTGAGGTTCGCCGACATCGCCTCGAGCTTGCGGAGTGCCTTCTCCTTGCGTTTACGGTGTTTGAGGACGCCGGCGGCCTCCTCGATGAAGGCGCGGCGATCCTCCGGGCGCGCGTGCAGGACCGCGTCGAGCTGACCCTGGCCGACAATCACGTGCAGCTCTCGGCCGATACCCGAGTCGCTCATCAGTTCCTGGATATCCAGCAGGCGACAACCGGTACCGTTGATCGTGTATTCGCTCTCGCCGCTGCGGAACATCAGCCGCCCGATGGTCACCTCGGTGTACTCGATGGGGAGCGCGCCGTCCGAGTTGTCGATCGTCAGGAGTACTTCGGCGCGCCCCAAGGCCGGGCGAGCGGGCGTGCCCGCGAAGATGACATCGGACATGGTGCCGCCACGCAGGGCCTTGGCACCCTGCTCCCCCAGTACCCAGGCGATGGCGTCGACGACGTTACTCTTGCCCGACCCGTTGGGCCCGACCACGCAGGTTATTCCCGGCTCGAGATGCAGGGAGGTCGAGCTCGCAAAGGACTTGAAGCCCCGCAGGGTCAAGTTCTTGAGATGCACCAGTCTCCGGAGCGATGGAAGGGTTCACCGGCTCGACCCGGGATGGCCGGACTCAGCCGACGTTCGACAGAGCCATCCTAGTCGGCAACCCGAAGCACCCAGCAGGCTACGCTCCGAAAAAAGCACGAAGAAGGCGAGGAGCGAGGTTGCCCGGCTCTTCCTGG
>NZ_CDWRCM010000104.1:0-4622 GCF_977927585.1 Frankia sp. CcWB2
GACCGAGCGGAAGGCACCAACGGTGATGACCGCAAGACCCCGGACCATGATGCACGACTCCGCACCCCCGTCGGACTTCACAGGGGCCTCCGGGCCGCGCCGCATAGTCATCGTGGGGCATGGGATGGCGGGCTCCCGGATGATCAGTGAGCCTCGTTCCCGAGACCCCAGCCTGATCATCACCGTGTTCGGGGAGGAACCGCATCCCGCCTACAACCGCATCCTGCTGTCGAACGTCCTGTCGGGAAAGGCGGATCTGGCCGACATCACCCTGGTCGACCATGCGACGTCCGGCGACAGCGGTGGCGGCGGCCACAGCGATGGCGGCCACAGCGGCGGCGACACGCCCCCGCGCGCCTTGGTCGACGTCCGGGTCGGCGTGGTGGCACACCACATCGACCGTACGCGTCGCACCGTCACGGCCGGCGACGGCAGCGTCGTCGCCTACGACGTACTCATCCTCGCCACCGGGAGCCGGGCGTGGCTGCCACCGATCGAAGGACTGACCCGACCGGATGGGACGCTGCTACCCGGAGTGGCGGCGTTCCGCACCCTCGACGACTGCCGGCGCATCCTCACCCAGGCCGAACGGGCCACCCGCGCGGTGGTGCTCGGCGGCGGCCTGCTCGGCCTGGAGGCGGCCCGCGGCCTGGTCCGCCGCGGTCTGGACACGACGGTCCTGCACGCCGCGGGTCACCTGATGAACCGCCAGCTCGACCGGCGGGCCGGACAGGTGCTGGCCCGGACGCTGGCCGGACTCGGGGTGCGGTCCCGGCTCGAGGCCAGGGTCGTCCGGATCCATGGCGACGAGCGGCTCACCGGGGTGGAGTTGGCCGGCGACGAGGTGCTCGACGCCGATCTGCTGGTGGTCTCGACCGGCGTCGTGGCGGTGACCGGCCTCGCCGCGGCGGCCGGCCTGCCGGTCGAAGCCGGGATCGTGGTGGACGATCAGATGCGCTCCCCCGCCGATCCGGCCGTGTTCGCGGTCGGTGACTGCGCGCAGCACGACGGGACGGTGCAGGGACTGGTGGCGCCGGCGTGGGACCAGGTCCGGGTGGTGGCTGACCTTGTCACCGGCGCCGACCCCGCCGCGCGCTACAGCGGCGCCCGGCCCGTGACCAGGCTCAAGGCGCCGGGAGTGGATCTCGCCACCATGGGCGAGGTCGACGTGGACGAGTTCGACGAGGACGCCGAGGTGCTGCAGTTCGTCGATGTCACCCGGGGCACCTTCAAGAAGCTGGTGATCCGCGGGGACCGACTGGTGGGCGCGATCATGCTCGGTGACAACCCGACGGTGGGGACCGTGGCGCAGTTGTTCGACCGGCAGGCTCCGGTGCCGGCCGACCGGCGTAGCCTGCTGTTCCCGGCCCGGACCGAGGTCACCGTCACCGACAGTCCGGCGACCCTGCCCGACCGGGTCACCATCTGCCGGTGCAACAACGTGACCAAGGGCGGGATCACCCGCTGCTGGTTGGACGGGGCACGTGACCTGCCGGCGATCGTCACCGGTACCCGGGCGACCACTGGATGCGGCACCTGCCGGGACGCCGTCGCGGGCATCGTCGAGTGGCTGGCCGCGGCCGACCCGGACCCCCCGGCCGCGGCGGGCGACAACTGCGCGACCGGCCTGGAGGAATGTCCTCAGACGGACCGGCGCAGCAGCGGCGGGTGCAGCGCGGTCGCCGAGCCACGCCGATACAGTTCGGCGGGCCGACCGCCACCGCGCGGGGAGGTGCGCTGGCCCAGCGGCACGACGAATCCCGGCGTGGACAGCACCTTGCGGCGGAAGTTCGGCGGGTCCAACGCGACGCCCCACGCGGCCTCGTAGACGCGGCGCAGGTCGGCCAAGGTGAACTGGTCCTCGCAGAAAGCGGCGGCAAGCGGAGTGTACTCCAGCTTGGCCCGGGCCCGCTCCACGCCGTCCACCACTATCCGCGGATGGTCGAAGGCCAGCGTCGGGCCGTCGGTCGAGTCCAGGTCCTCCACCGGCCACCAGCGGGCCCGCGGTCCGTCCCGGCCGGGCGGCGGCTGCGGGAGGTTCGGCAGCAGGGCCAGGTAGGCCACGCTGACCACCCGAACACGCGGGTCGCGGTGCGCGCCGCCGTAGGTCCGCAGCTGCTCGAGGTGACCGGTCGTCGTGACGCCCGTCTCGGCCGCGAGCTGCCGCAGGGCCGAGGCGTCGAGATCCTCGTCGCGGTCGACGAAACCACCGGGCAGCGCCCAGCATCCGCCGAACGAGGGATCGTCCCGGCGGATGACCAGGACGCAGAGCCGACCGGCGCGCAGGGTCAGCAGAACCACGTCCACGCTGACGGCGAGGGCGGGCGGCATGACGGCGTCATGCCGCCCGCCCTCGCCGTCCAACGGACCGCGGATCCGGTTCGGTGGAGAGGCGGGCGCCACCCCTCCAGTCTGGCCATCCCCGCGCCGATGCACACGGGTCCCTCCTCGACCTCCCGCCGAAAGCGGCACCTCAGCGGGCGACGCCGCCCGACGGCCCGGGACGGCTCAGGGACGGCCCTCCGCGTGGACGACGGGCAGGCACGGCGGGCCGTAGCCCACCTCCCGGGCGATGGGGGGAAGGGCCGCGAGGGCCAGACGATGGTGCTCGCGAGCGCGCCGGGTGCCGGCCGGCCCGGTCAGGCCACCAACCGGCTCACCGGCCTTCACCAGCGGACGCAACAGGTCCCGGTCCCGGGCCGGGTCGGGCGGTCGCAGCGACGCGGGGAGCGCGTCCCCGGAGCCAGAGGGACCCACCCCCGGACCGGACGGACCGGACGGCGCGGACGGCGCGGACGGCGCGGACAAGCAGTCCGGGGCCGGCGGCGAGCCCGGCGGGCTCGGAAAGATGACATCAGCGACGGCACGGCCGTTGAGGTCATGGCGGCGGATGACCCGCTTGCGCCCCCCACGGGTGCTCTTGCCGACCGACCTCTTCGCCACGGGTTCGCCGTCGACCTCGACCAGCTTGTAGACGAACCCCGCGGTGGGCGCACCCGCACCGGTGACCAGGCTGGTACCGACACCGTAGCCGTCCACCGGGGCATCGCCCAACCGGGCTATGGCGTGCTCGTCCAGATCCCCGGTCGCGATGATCCGTGTTCTGGTCGCACCGAGGCTGTCGAGCTGCGCGCGGACGGCGCCGGCGACCCGACCCAGGTCCCCGCTGTCGATCCGGACAGCCCCGAGCTCGGCGCCCGCCGTCGCGACGGCGGCGGCGACCCCCGCGGGGACGTCGTACGTGTCGACGAGCAGCGTCGTGCCGACACCGAGGGTGGCGACCTGCGCGGCGAACGCCTCAGCCTCACTCGGATGGACGAGTGTGAAGGCGTGCGCACTGGTACCGACGCTGGGGACCTTGTACGCTCGGGCGGCCTCCAGGTTCGACGTGGCTGCGAAACCCACGAGGTAGGCCGCGCGGGCGGCGGCCACGGCGGCGGCCTCATGGGTGCGCCGGGATCCCATCTCGAGACAGGGCCGGTCCCCGGCCGCCCCGACCATCCGGGCCCCCGCGGCCGCGATCGCGCTGTCGTGGTTGAGGATGGCGAGCACGAGTGTCTCGAGCAGCACGGTCTCAGCGAAGGTGCCCTCGACGGCGAGCACTGGCGTCTCGGCGAAAAACGGTTCGCCCTCGGCGAAGCCATGGATGTCGCCGCCGAAGCGGTAGTCCGCCAGCCACTGTGCCGTGACCTCGTCGATGACATCGGCGGCCCACAGAGCGGCTAGCTCGGGCGGCCCGAACCGGAAGTCCGCCAGCGCATCGAGCAGCCGGCCGGTGCCAGCGAACACACCAAAACGGCGACCCGGCGGCAATGATCGGGTGAAGACTTCGAAGACCACACGACGATCCGCCGCGCCGGACCGGAGCGCCGCGCGCAACATGGTCAACTCATAGTGATCGGTCAGGAGTGCCGTCGACATCCGGAACACGGTAGGGACGAGCACGCTCCGATGCGCGCCGGCCGGCGATTTGGCGGGCAGGGAAAGGGAGTGCCTTCATCCCGCCTGGGCACGCTGACCTGACAGTGCATGTTGGTCTGGCGGCGGGTAAGCGTCGATTCCCACACGGCCTACACTACACGTTCCATCGACCTTCAGTAGCACACGGGAGAGCCTCGACGTGACCACGCTGATCAGCACTAGGCCGATCAGTACCAGGCCGATCAGCGCAACCCCGACCGGCCCGACGGCGAGCACGGGGAGGATGACTGCGAGAACGGTCAGTCACCTTCGGTCGCAACCCGAACAGAAACGCTCTCCGGGGACCCCCGGGGATCCCCGGGGTCGGCGTGCGATCGTCTTGACCGTGGACCACAGCAATGCCGGGATCTTCCTCGTCACTGTCGGCGGGGCGCTGTTCGCACTGCTGGTGCTCGGCGGCCGGGCGGGCCGGAGCATCGCGCGCGAGGTCTGGAGTCGTATCGGCTTCTTCCGCTGGATACTCCTCCTGATCATCATTGTGATCGTTCTCGACCTCGCGGACGGACTTCCCAACCAATGAACATACATTCGACGGGAACGCCCTCGCATAACACATGGCACCGGGGATGTTGCTGGAAGCCGCAAAATTACACCCACACGAGATGTTCGAATTATGTCACTGCACCCCTAGGGAGTCGAAA
>NZ_CDWRCM010000104.1:4986-11617 GCF_977927585.1 Frankia sp. CcWB2
CTTCATTACGTCCCCTAGATGCCCGGCTCGTTATGCTCACTTCGCGTAACACGATTGTCGGACGAGAGGGTTGCGGGTGACCGGTCACACTTGGCTATGGACGCCGCCGCGTTCTACTCCCACCAGCGTTGGTGTGGGCCAACTCCTACGCGCGTACCGGCAGGCCCACGGCCTCACGCAGCAGCAGCTCGCCGACCGTCTGGGCTTCGACCAGTCCTACGTATCCAAGGTGGAGAGCGGCCGGCGGGCTATCCACGACATCTCGACGCTCCGTCACATCGCCCGCAATCTGGCGCTGTCCCCCGAGGACGTCGGCCTGGCTCCGGGATCGATGACGGACCGTCGCCGGGAGACTGCGCCGCACAGTCCGGCGGCCGAGCAGGCCGCCGCGAGCCAACGCGCGTGGCGGCTCACCCGCGATCATCTCAACCACCATCGGATCAGCCTCGCCCGCGCGGCGGTGCGGCTCTACCCGGAAACCGACCGGCTCGGCAGCGGGCTACTGGCCCGGCCCGGCTGGGTGTGGGACACCCCGGTGGACATCGACGATGTCACCCTTGAGTGGCACGATAGCGCCGAGGCCCCCACGATCAGGGGGGACGAACCCGAGACGGCCGGTAGCCGGCCCCTGCTTGGTGGAGGCGGTCAGCAGAACCGCTACCAGCGCTACACGCGGGCGATGCGGGATCTCGACCGGCCGACTCTGTTCGAGAACCGGCTCAGCTTCCGCCTGCTCGATATCGGCGGTGACGGGACCGCGGGACCGTCGACGGACAACCATCCGTCGCTGAGCTTCGCCCACACGACGTACTTCGACGCCGTTGACATCTGCGAGACCGTCGCACACGAGACGGCGGCCGCGATGGCCGGCAGCGGACTGTCCTGGCCCGCGCTGCCCTTCCGGGCGCGCATCGGAGATCCGTTCGACTTCACCCGGCGGGCGGCCCTGCCGTCCATCAACACGCTCACGATCCGCCACGATCGCGGCGGTCAGGCGAGCTTCTTCCTGCACCGGCGCAGCGCGGGCTCGGTCGCGACCGCGGGCGAGGTGTACCACGTCATCCCGGCCGGGGTCTTCCAGCCGTCGGACATCACCCCGTTCCACCATGAGGCCGACTTCGACCTGTGGCGCAACATCATGCGTGAGCTGAGCGAGGAGCTGCTGGGCAACCCGGAGCACGACGGCAGCTCGTCCAGCCCGATCGGCTATGACACCGACGAACCGTTCCGTTCGTTCGAGCAGGCGCGTCGGTCCGGCGCCATGCGGGTGTCGTACTTCGGGATCGGGCTGGACGCGCTCACCCTGTTCGGCGAGATCCTCACCGTCGTCGTGGTGGACGCCGACGCCTTCGACCGGCTGTTCGGCAGCATGGTCCAGACCAATGCCGAGGGATCAGTCGTCACCGCGGGTCCGAACCGGTCGGTGACCGAGGGCATCCCGTTCACCCACTCGGCACTGCGCCGTCTCGTCGACACCGAGCCCATCGCCCCGTCGGCCGCCGCCTGCCTGGAACTCGCCTGGCGCCACCGGGAGATCCTCCTCGGGATGCGCGTGCGGGCCGCATCCTGATCCCGGACGTGCGCGTCCTTGTCACCGGCGCGGCCGGCTTCATCGGCGGAGTGGTCACGGACATGCTCGCCACCGCCGGGCACCAAGTTACGGCGATGGTCCGCGAGCCGATGACCACGCCGCGGTTCGCCCCCGATATCGAGGTGGTGGCCGCGGACCTGCTCGATCCCCGCCAGCTGGCCGCGGCGGGAGTCAGCCGAGGATTCGAGGGAGTATGCCATCTCGCGGCCCTGACCCGGGTGCGGGAGTCGCGGCTGGATCCCGTGCGCTACTTCCAGACGAACCTGACCGGCACCATCAACCTGCTGGCTGCCCTGGAGGAGGGCGCCGAGCACACCGGAGTCGCACCCGCGTTCGTCTTCGGATCCACCTGCGCGGTCTACGGCAACGTCGACCTCGCGCGGATCCCGGAGACCTGCCCACCCGACCCGGTGAACCCCTACGGAACCTCCAAGTTCGCCGCCGAGCGGCTGCTGTCCCACCAGGCCGGCACCGGGCTGCTCGGCGCGGTGATCCTACGTTCCTTCAACGTCGCGGGTGCCGTCGCGGGACACATCGACCGCGACGGCAGCCGGATCATCCCGGCGGCGATCGCCGTGGCGAGCGGGTGCCGGGATGTGTTCCGGGTCAATGGGGACGGCCTCGCGCTGCGGGAGTACGTCCACGTCGTGGACATGGCAACGGCCTACCTGACGGCGCTGGTCGCCGCGCGCCCGGGCACTACGCGGTGTTCAACGTGGGCAGCGGCGTCGGGGTGAGTGTCACTGACGTGCTCGCCGCGGTCGGCCGGGTCGCTAGGCGCCCGGTCCGCCGCGTCCACTGTCCGCCGGTCTCCGAACCGAAGACGCTGATCGGTGACAGCACCCGGATCCGCGCCGATCTCGGCTGGAGTTCTCCGGCGTCGAGCATCGACCGCATCGTCGCCGACGTGTGGCGCTGGGGCCGGGGGCCGACACCGGCCGGGGCCGCCGCCCTGCCGCCACGCCAGCGGATCGCTCCGAGCATCACCTGAGACCCCGCGGGGCCCACACCGGCCCCGCGGTGGCCCACACCGGCCCCACATTGACCCTGCGGTGGCCCCGCGGTAGCCCACACCGGCCCCGCGGTGGCCCGCGGTGCGGCAGGCTCCGGCGGGCATCCCTCCCGGCTCTTTCTCCTGGCCCGAGGGCCACCCGCCAGCCAACATAAAGTAGCAGGCTGGTTGCAGGCAGGCATACTTCGTAAGGCCTTCCATCGGCCGGCCTATCCTCGTATACCTAATGCGACGGAGCTTCCCGTGCCGCCGGAGCTCGCCGGGAACAGCCGCAGGCCACCCGACGGAGCACCTGTTCATCTCCGCACACTAATCTGACGTCTGTGTCGTGACCCGGATCATCTCGGGGGCGGGCTCCACGCGCGGGCGCCGCCGGCACGACCGCGCCGCCCGCACGACCGACGACATGCTCCTTGGGGGAGACGAAAGTGGACGAGCAGACCGCTGGGACCGATAACCCGCGGCCCACATCGCGCCTGGTAGCCGACGTGGTCCGCGCGCTGCGCGGATGGGTGGTGATGGCCGCCGGCGGCGTACTTCTGCTCGGCTGCTACCTGGGCGTCTCCAAGGAGACGGACGTCGCTTTCCAACTACCCTACGTGGTCTCCGGCGGTTTCGGGGGGCTGGCACTCATCCTGGTAGGAAGTGCGCTGCTGGTAGCCGACCGCTTCGACGCCGCTCAGGCCGCCCAGGCCCACACCGCCGGCCAGGTCGACGACCTACACTCACTGATCATCGCGGCGGCGGTCGCGGGTGCCGCACCCGAGGCCGGTCAGCCGGCCACCCGCCCCCAGGGCTCGTACCAGCAGACAGGCTCGTACCAGCAGACAACAGCCACGCACCAGCAGAACTCGCGCTTCGCCGCGACGGACCCCGGGGGCGGCCAGGCACCCGCCACGAACGCCACCACACCCGGCCAGCACGCCTGACAGAGCCTGCCTTTCCACGATGCCACGGCGCGGAAGGCGAGCAGTTCCGTGATCACATGTGACCCGGCGGACGGCGGCGACCGGACGGCCGGCGGCGGCAGGCTCCCAGGGAGTGCCCGGTGACCAGCATCGACCTGGGACTGGCGGGGATCTCCCTCGGGGCGATCGCAGCCCTGTCCGGTATCGGCCTGCTGGTCACCTACCGTACCAACGGGGTCCTCAACCTGGCCCAGGGCGGCATCGCCATGCTGGTGGCGTACGTCTTCCGCGAGATGGTGGTCGAGTGGGGGCTGCCGATCTGGCTGGCCGCCGTCATCGCGCTCGCCGTGCTCTCTCCCGGGATCGGCCTGCTGCTGGAGCGGCTGGTCTTCCGGCCGCTGGCCCGTCGCCGCGCATCGGCAGCCGAATCCCTGGTTGCCAGCCTCGGCGTGCTGGTCCTCACCCTCGGGATGACGGCGGGCATCTGGGGTCTGGGCTCGCGTAGCGACGCACCGAGCATCTTCCCGAACTCGTCGGTGCAGCTGTTCGGTGACACCCGGATCGGTGTCGACGCGCTGGCCGAGCTCGCGATGGTCGTGGTGTTCTGCGCGGTCATCGGCGTCATCGCCACCCGCACGGTGTTCGGCCGCCAGATCCGCGCGGTTGTCGACGACCGGCAGCTCGCCGAGCTGTCCGGTGTTCGCGCGGACCGGGTCGCCGCGGCCGGCTGGGCGGCGGGGACTACGCTCGCCGGCCTCACCGGCATCCTGCTCGCCCCCCGCTTCCAACTCACCCCGTACGGGCTGACCCTGCTGGTGCTGGAGACCTTCGCGGTGGTGGTGGCGGCCCGGCTGTCGAGCATGCCGGTGGCCGTCCTCACTGCCCTGGGCATTGCCGTCCTGCAGAGCGAACTCAAGCAGTTCACCCTCGACGGTGATGCGGGCCAGATCCTCACCGTCCTGCAGTCGAACCTGTTCATCGTCGCCCTGCTGGTCCTGCTGCTCGCGGTGCCGAAGCTGCGCGAGCTCGGCACCGGCGACTCCGGGACCACCGCCAGCTTCTCCAGCCGCGGCGCACCGCCGGCGGGCCCGGCCAGCCAGACCAAGGCCCGCCGTGACTTTCTGGGCAAGCTCGGCGGTGCCGCGCTGCTGCTCGCACCGCTCACCTTCGCCCCGTCCGATCTGCGTTCGGCGTTCATGGTGCCGGCGCTCGCTCTCATCTTCCTGTCGATGGTCATCGTCACCGGCTACAGCGGCCAGCTCTCCCTGGGCTCGGCCGGATACGCGGGCCTCGGGGCGCTGCTGTCACTCAAGCTCGCCAACGGTGACCTGTTCGGACTGCCGAAGCTGCCGGGCGTCACGTCGATGTTCATCGGTGCCCTGCTCGTCGCCCCGATCGGTCTGATCACCGGCTACCCGGCGATCCGCCGCCGCGGCCTCACCCTGGCGCTGACCACCTTCGCGGTCGGCGCCGTGGTCAGCCGTTTCGTCTTCGAGCAGCCGACCTTCGCGACCGGCCTCTACCTCGACCCGCTGACGTTCTTCGGCTGGGAGCTGCCCGACGAGGCGTTCTACGTCCTTGAACTGGCCTGCCTGGGCCTCGGCCTGTTCTTCGTGGGTAATCTGCATCGCGGTCGGCTCGGTCGGGCGCTGCTCGCCGTGCGTGACCATGCGGAGGGTGCGGCGGCGGTGGGGGTCGACGTCCGCAACCTCAAGCTGCTGGCCTTCACCGTCTCCTCCGTCGTCGCCGGGCTGGGCGGTGCGCTGCTGGTGCACAGCAGCTACTCGTTCTCCGCCGACGACTTCGCACCGTTGCAGAGCTTGCTGTGGTTCACCGCCGTGGTCGTCTTCGGCGCCGACAGCGCGGCCGGCGCGATCATCGCCGCGGCGTTCATCGTCACGATCGACGTGCTGGCGCCGGCCGGGTCCTCGATCCTCGCCATCGGCATCCTCGCCCTCGCCCTCGGCTGGATGCCCGGCGGCTTGGCCTCGGCCGTCCGGGGTCTGTTGCGGCTGCTCGCCCTCCACCTCGCGGACGGCTTCGTCGATCCCAACCATCGGGCACCGCGCCCGGTGCCGGTGCGCATCTCCGCCGTCGGATACCTGCCGGCGACCACTGGCATCACCGGGATCTCCGGGATCCCCGGGATCGGCGCGCCCCTGGGGGCCGCCCGGCCCAGGCCATCCGCGAGCTGGCCCCCGGGCCGCTCCTCGCCCGTGCTGCCACCGGGCTCGCCGCAGCCGACCCCATTCGGGGCCAGCCTGCTGACCCTGGTGCAGGAGTATGCGGCCCGGTCGGGCGACGCACCGCTGGTGACCCCCGCGCCCCGCGGCGAGGGCGGTGGCCTGCCCGCCGACGTCTACCCCACCTCACCGGGTCACGTGGGCCACGAGCAGGGGGGTTCGGGACCCGCGGCGGCGACCTCCCTGCGGGACGGAGGCCGGGTATGAGTCGGCACGTGCTACAGGCCGTTGGCCTGGTCCGCCGCTACGGCGGTCTGACCGCGGTCGACCACGTCGACCTCGTCGCCCCCCAGGGCGTGATCACCGGTCTTATCGGCCCGAACGGTGCCGGGAAGTCGACGCTGTTCAGCCTGCTGACCGGGGTCGAGCAGCCCGACGAGGGCAAGGTCCTGCTCGACAAGAGCGACATCACGAAAATGCGGCCAGACATCCGGTCCCGGCGTGGTCTGGTGCAGACCTTCCAGGTTCCCTCGCTCTTCCCCACCCTCACGGTCGCGGACAACCTGCTTGTCGGCGCGGAGAACCGGCACCGGGACTATGCCGGCGGCCTGCTGGGCGTGGCGTCCAAGGGCCGAGGACACGTCAGCCGCCTCGTCGAGGAGACCCTCGGCTCTCTCGGCCTGTCCGACCTGCGGGACACCATCGCCGGCACGCTGCCCACCGGTGCCCTGCGGCTGGTCGAGTTCGCGCGAGCGCTGTGCGCCCAGCCGGACATCCTGCTGCTCGACGAGCCCGCCAGCGGCCTGGACAACGACGAGACTGCCAGGTTCTCGCAGCTGCTGCGCCAGACCGCCGACGACGGGGTCGGCATCCTGATCGTCGACCACGACGTCGACCTGGTCTTCTCCGTCGCCGACCAGGTGTACGCCATGGTCGG
>NZ_CDWRCM010000104.1:11760-13982 GCF_977927585.1 Frankia sp. CcWB2
CGGTCGGTGTACCTGGCCCAGGCTGCCCATCGCCACGATGAAACGGTCCTGAAGCAGCCGCAGGAGGCACCGTGACCACGGCGACAGCCGAACTCGAACTGACCGGGGCGCGGGCCGGCTACGGGACCGTGGAGGTCCTGCACGGTCTGGACCTCGCCATCCCCGCCGGCAAGGTCACCGCCCTGCTCGGGGTCAACGGCGCGGGCAAGAGCACCACCCTGCGGATGCTGGCCGGGCTGATCCCACTGCGTTCGGGCAGTCTGACCTGGCGCGGCGAGGACATCACCAAGATGTCCACCGTCGACCGGGCCCGCCGGGGACTGATGCTCGTGCCGGACGAACGGGCCGTCTTCGCCACCCTGTCGGTCCGGGACAATCTGCAGATCATCGCGGAAGCCAGCGGGCACCCCGACATCACCCCCGCGCTGGAGTCGTTCCCCCGGCTGCGGGAGCGGCTGACGCAGCGGGCCGGATCGATGTCCGGCGGTGAGCGGCGAATGCTGGCGCTCGCCCGCGCCCTGCTGGCCCGCCCCTCGGTCCTGATGGTCGACGAGCTGTCGCTCGGACTATCCCCGAAGGTCGCCGCGGACCTGTTCGGCTGGCTTGCGACGGTCGCCGCGTCGGGCACCACCGTCGTGCTCGCCGACCAGTACACCGAGCAGGCCCTGGCGATGGCGGACCTGGTCTACGTCCTGCACCGGGGCGAGCGGTCCTTCGCGGGCGCACCGGGGGAATTCCGGGCGTAGGGCCGCGAAAGGCCCCGCTGAAAGGCCCCGGTCGAGGTTCCCTCCGTGGCGCCGTGGAGGGTGCCCCGACCGGGGCCCGAGATCACTCGGGCGGTCCCGGGCGGTCCCGTGAGAGATCAGCCGGCCTGGTAGGGCAGATCCGGGACGGTGAAGCAGTTGGTGTTCATGTCCTTGACCTGGGTCACCCAGCCGCCCTGGTTTCCGTTCGCCGAATCCTGCCAACGGGCGACGTTGAGGCAGTTCTGCTCCTGCGACGGCGGTTCAGGCAACTTCTTGAAGTTCCGGCCAGTCGGGATGAGCAGGCCGTGACCGTCGTAGTCCTTGCCGCTGTTCATGTACGCCTCGACGCAGGCGCGGGTGACGTCGGCGCCGCAGGACCGGATCGCGTCGGTCAGCCACTGGGCCGAGGCGTAACCCTCGAGCATCCACAGGTTCGTCTTGGCTACCCGATCGGGCGCGGCCGCCTGCAGATCCTTCTGGAACGTGGCGACCGCGGGAATCTGGGTGTCCGCATAGTTGGCGGTGCCGCCAGTAGAGTAGATCGTGTTCCGGCAATTCGGGGAGGCATTGTAGACCTGGCGGACGTTGTTGGCCCAGCCCTGCGGCGGGGTCACCTTCGCCGTGATCGGCATTTTCTGGGACTCAATGGCGTTGCACAGCTGAGCATTACCGCCGTCGTCCATCGCGTCGAAGACGATCTGGACGCCGCGCCGCTTGAGGTCGAGGACCGTCGCGTCCCAACTCGGGGCGCCGAGATTGATCTGCTCCTCGATGACCGTGTAGCCATCCTTGCGCAGGCCGTCCGCGATCGACTTGGCGTACCGCTCCGACGGGGCGACGTTGTAGTACACAACCCCGGCGACGTTGGTCTTCAGGTTCTGCTTGAACCAGCGGTAGGTCTCGGTCCCCGCGTAGAGCGTGCCGTTGTAGCCGGGACGGCTGCCGGTGCGCGGATAATAGCTGCCGTAGATCGAGTACAGGTGCGGATACTGATCGTAGGCTGCGGACACGGGCTGGCCGCCGATATCCGGCACACCCTTGGAGTTGATGTACTGCGCACCCGTGTAGTCGAACGCCGTCACCCCGGCGAGCGCGAAGACCTTCTCGTCGTCGACGAGCTTGTGCGCGCAGTTCGTGTTTCCGTCACCGGTGCCTTTGTCGTCACACTCGACGAGGTTCACGGTGCGCCCGTTGACTCCGCCCGCGGCGTTGAGCGCCTTGAAATAGGCCCGCGCCCCGTACAGTGAGGCGGAGAACGTGTCCGGCCCGAAACCGCTGTTCAGGCCGGCGATTGTACCGATCTTGATCTCGGTCGGCGTGACACCGATATCCGAGGCTGTGTTGTTCGACGCCCCGGCCGGTTTGTTGCCGGCCGAGGTCGTTCCGTTGTTACTGGCCCGGCTGCCGCAGGCGACGAGCGCCAGCGACGACAGCACAATGGCGGCGACGAGCGATCTCGCTCGCATGGACATCCTC
>NZ_CDWRCM010000104.1:14498-15878 GCF_977927585.1 Frankia sp. CcWB2
CCCCTGGTAGATCGGTGACGCTCGAAACGTTATTGCCGATCAACATCGTCGACGCGTCAACCTGACGACAGCCGGTCCCATTGCCGACTATGGGGACGTAATGAAGTAACAAATACGTGATCGAGAGCATCATCGCAGGTCACAGGCCTGTGGAGGGTTCGAAACGCGCAAGTTATTTCATTTCGACTCCTATGTACCGTTAATTACATCAATGGGCGTTACGGACAAACATTCGGCGCCACCAGCTCCGACGCACCGGTGCGGTGCTCACGCGATCGGCCGGTGCCTTCCCCGAAGTCGGGGTGCTCCCCTCGGCCCCGTCTTCCCCGCCTTCCCGGCGTGCGGTACCCCTGCTCGCCGGCTCGTGGGTCTCCCTGCTCGCGGCCGTCCCCGCGGGCAGGGGCGCGCCGGCTACCGGCCGGCTGCCACCCGCGACGCCGTCGGCGCGCTCCGTGGGAGCCCGCCGCTCCCCGGAAAGCTCGGTTACCGTACCGCCTGGCGACGGCGAGGCATGCGATGCACCACCTGCCGCATCGAGCGAGGCCGGGACGATCGTGCTGCCCAACACGGACATCGCCTCGTCCAGAGCGGCCAAGGCCTGGCCGATCGCTGTGACCGGATCCTCGGCGCGCTCCGGGGCCGGCACGGCCGACGCCGCACCCGCCTCGACCGCCGCCGCCTCGACCGCCGCCGCACCCGCCTCGGCGACCGGGTCGGGCTCGACGACCTCGACCACCAGCTCGGCGGCTGGCTCCACGAGCAGGTCCACCGGCTCGCCATCGACCGCCTGCTCATCGGTGCCTGTGGCCGTGACCGCCTCGGCGGCGGCGACGGCAGGCTCAGACCCCACAGGAGCACGTTCAACCGACGCGGAGACGTCGGGAACAGGCTGGGCCGACGAGGACTCGGCCGACGCGGACGCATTGGGAACAGGCTCGGCCACGGCGGGAGAAGTGACCCCCTCGGCGAGCGCCGAGGGGGCGACACCGGCGGATTCCGCGGCAGGAGCGGATTCCGGTTCCTCGGGCGGCGAGGTCGCCGCGAGCGCCAGACGGTTGAGAATCAGGCCGTCGGGACCCTGACCCCGGTCCAGCCGCCCCGCCTGCGCGAGCTTCCGGCAGACCTGGTTCACCGTGCCCCGGCTCGCCCCGATCGCCGCCGCCAACCTGCCGTCGTCCAAACCCGCGGGAACCTTGGCAAGCTGGTCGAGTATCCGGTCAGCAACAGTAGCCACAAAGCGGGACGGTATACGCCATCTCCTATTCGCCGACAAGCGGGGTCACCCCACGGGATCTGTCGCTGATCTTGTGATCGAACTGGCCCTCTCACTGTCTCTTATACACATCTGACGCTGCCGACGAATTAGACGGTGTAGATCTC
>NZ_CDWRCM010000105.1:0-752 GCF_977927585.1 Frankia sp. CcWB2
TGACCTGCGATGATGCTCTCGATCACGTATTTGTTACTTCATTACGTCCCCTATGCACTTCCTGACCGAAAGGCTGAGCGACCTGCCGCCTGGCGCCAAGCTGGCCATCAGCTATCTGCGCGTCTCCACTTCTGCGCAAGCAGAAACCGACTTCAGCGACGAGGGATTTTCAATCCCGGCTCAGCGTGAGGCCAACGAGCGGACCGCCGATCGACTGAATGCGGTCATCGTGGCCGAATTCCTCGACCGCGGCGAATCAGCCAAGACTGCCGACCGCCCTGAGCTTCAAGCCATGCTGCGTTTCCTGCGCGAGCAAGGCGGCATCTCCTACGTGATCATACACAAGGTCGACCGGCTGGCCCGCTCCCGCGAGGACGATGTCACTATCAACCTCGCGATCCGGAAGGCTGGTGCCCAACTGGTGTCGTCCACCGAGAATATCGACGAGACACCGTCGGGCAAGCTCCTGCACGGAATCATGGCCACTATTGCCGAGTTCTATTCACAGAACTTGGCGCAGGAAGCCAAGAAGGGTACGGAGTCGAAATGAAATAACTTGCGCGTTTCGAACCCTCCACAGGCCTGTGACCTGCGATGATGCTCTCGATCACGTATTTGTTACTTCATTACGTCCCCTATGCGTCAGAAGGCCAAGGCCGGCGGCACGCTCGGACTGGCGCCCTTGGGCTACCGAAACGTCCGCGTGACGGTAGACGGCCGGGAGGTCCGAACCATCGCGGTCGACCAGGACC
>NZ_CDWRCM010000105.1:867-2121 GCF_977927585.1 Frankia sp. CcWB2
GCGCACCACACATCGTCTGGATGTTCGAGGCCTACGCCAGCGGCGAGTACACCATGGCCCAGCTGGCGACCGCCCTTGAGTACCGGGGTTTGCGCATTCCGGCCACGCCCAAGCGCCCCACCCGCCCGGTCAGCGTCCAGCACGTCGACAAGATGCTCGCCAACCGCTACTACCTCGGCGAGGTCAAGTTCGAGGGCGTCTGGTACCCGGGGCGACACCCGGCGCTCATCACGTCCGCCGTCTTTGATCAAGTGCAGGCCATCAGGAAGGCGCGTAACGCCGCCCGGGAAAAGCCACAACACCATCCGCACTACCTCAAGGGCTCGGTGTACTGCGGTACCTGCCGAAGCCGGTTCGGGATCACCAACGCCACTAACCGGTGGGGCACGGTCTACCCGTACTTCTTCTGCATCGGCCGCGCCAAGCGGCGGCAGCCCTGCGACCAGCCCGCCGTCTTGATCGATGACCTTGAGACCTCGGTCGCCGACTGGTGGCGGCGAATCCAGCTGTCCGAGACCAAAATCACAGCTATCCGGAACCAGGTCATGACCGAGCTGGAGCGACACCAAGCCGACAGCCACCGCGAGCTCGCGCAGCAGGAGAAGCGCATTGCCGATCTTGAACGTGAACAGCTCAAGCTGCTCCAGGCGCACTACGCCGACGCCATCCCCGTGGATCTACTCAAGACCGAACAGGAACGTATCCAGCGGGAACTGGCCGGCGCCCGAGCGATCATAGAACGCTGCTCGACCGAGGCCAGCACCGTGCTGGCGGTCGTGGAGGAGGTTCTGTTGCTGTGCGCCAACGCGCATGAGCTGTACCTTGCCGCGCCGCCGGAGGTGCGGCGGGCGCTGAACCAGGCCGTATTCGCCCGCTTCTGGGTGGTACGCAACCAAGTTCACGGCGCCGACCTGACTGAACCGTTCGCTCACCTGCTGGCCCCGAACCAGCAGGACAAGACCATCGGTCAAGATTCCGAACCCGAGGATGCGGAGGTCCTACCCGACAGCATGCCGCCCGATGAAGGCCGTTCCGTTGAGATCACTGATCACACCCGCTGGCACGCAATCGAGCGGCCATATGGCCCGCTGCCCGGTGAGACAGCGAACCCCCGCCAGCTCACTGGCGGGGGTTCGAACATCAGTACTCGGGTGGAGGTGAGGGGACTCGAACCCCTGGCCTCCTCCGTGCGAGGGAGGCGCTCTACCAGGCTGAGCTACACCCCCTGGAAGCATCTGAAGCTTACAGGAACGC
>NZ_CDWRCM010000105.1:2529-4365 GCF_977927585.1 Frankia sp. CcWB2
GTAGCCCATGTGACGACCACCCCGGTTCGGGTGGATCGCCGCCTCCGGCCGGCCGTCAGCTGATGCTGATGCCCTCCTTGCCCCGAGCCCTCGACCGGGCGGCCGGCACGGCGACCTCCCGGGCGAGATCTGGCTGGATGCGCTCTGACAGGGCGAGGCCGGACCGCGTGACGGTGGCCATCAACCGGTCGAACAGGGGGCTGCGGCGGCTGGCCGGAGCAGCCCCGTCTCATGGCCGCACCATCCCCACACGCGAGTGCCGTCGATGACAAGCTCCTGGTCCGGCTCGGTGCCCCGAGGGAAGGCCGGCCGAGCGTCGGTCGGAACATCCGCCGTGTCGAGCGGGTGGTGCGTCCACAGTTGCAGGGACTCCTCCGGGCACCACGCCTTGTCCCGGACGGCTATCTGCCATACCGCCCGTCCGGGCCGGTACAGGGCGAGCCGGATCGCCGTTCCCCGGCAACGGAACAGCAGACCGACCCCGTCGGGACGAACACCTCGTACCTCGACGGGTACCGGGGAGCTCCCCGGGCAGACGAGGTATCCCTCGCTCCGCAACCGGGCCATCCACGACTCGAAGGTCACAGCGAACGCTGCCTTCCTGATAGTTCTCGATAGCTACACAGTGATTGCGTGATGATTGCGTAGTAGTTGCGCGGGTCTGGGAAGTCCCAGCGGGGGATCGGCCGGTCGGGACCGGACCAGCCGCCAAGGCCGGACCAGCCGCCAAGGCCCGGACCAGCCCGGCTGACCCTGGCGGCACGGCCACAGGTGACCGGGGCGGGTAGCGGGCTGGCACGCGACGGGAGAAGACGGAGACGGCGCGACCTGGCTCATCCGGCGGAGCGCACAGCTCAGCCGGTCATCCGGGAGCGCGCACGGAGCACTCCGGCGAACGACCCGGCCAGGGGCAGGACGGGAGTCCGGGAATACGGATGATCGACAGCTGCTTCACCCCGGGAGCAAAAAGATCACTCGTTCAGGTCTGGCACCGAGCCCCGAGGCCCCTCGCGCCCAGAACGGTCCCTGAGTTACAGGACCGGTGCGCTCGTCGCGCGTGCGGCGAGCCTCAGTGGACGCGAGGGCTGGGACAACACCGACAGCGCCCTGGACAACAGACCTCTCGCCACGCCCAGTGAGGGGCGGAGCCGGGCTGCCAACGGAGCGTCACACCTTTATTATGCACGGCATCCCGGCCGGGCGTCGGAGCGCAAGTGGCCGCCGGAGATCGGTTCAGGACCATGCGGACACGGTGATTCCGACTGTCCGGAGCGTCTCGACGATCTTTGCACCGCACGCCGCGGACCGCACGCCGCGGACCGTGTATCGCTCGGATCGGGGCAGGTGCCCCGGGACGGTGTGGGTCGGTATCCCGGCGACTAATCGGGGAACGACGACCACAGGACGATGTCCGGTCCGGACGGCGAGCACGAGGAGCCCGCCCGGCCGGCACGAGGAGGTTGTCGTGATCTTCGATAGTCGGGAGGAGGCCGGCCGGCAGCTCGGGCAGCGGCTGGCGCATCTACGCGGCCGTGACGTCGTTGTCGTCGGGCTGCCCCGCGGGGGCATTCCTGTCGCGTTCGAGGTGGCGCGGGCGCTGGAGGCCCCGCTGGATGTCATCCTCGTCCGCAAGCTCGGTGTCCCCTTCCAGCCTGAGCTCGCGATGGGTGCCATCGCCGAGGGTGGGGTGCGGGTCGTCAACGAGGAGGCCCGGCGGCTGGCTAACGTGGGGCTGGACGAGTTCGCTGCGGTTCAGGCGCGCGAGTTGGTGGAGCTTGATCGTCGGGCCCGGCGGTTCCGGAACGGCCGGCCGAGGATCCCGCTCGCCGGGCGGAC
>NZ_CDWRCM010000105.1:4701-6920 GCF_977927585.1 Frankia sp. CcWB2
GGACGACGGGATCGCGACCGGCTCGACGGCCTCTGCCGCGTGCCAGGTCGTGCGGGCCCAGGGAGCCACCCACGTGGTGCTGGCGACCCCCGTTGCCCCCCGTGACCGGATCGGCTGGCTGCGCCGGCAGGCAGACGAGGTGGTCTGCGTCCAGACGCCCGACGCCTTCTTCGGTATCGGCGAGTTCTACGCGGACTTCTCCCAGACACCGGACGAGGAGGTCGTCGACCTGCTGCGCCGGGCCGCGCTGACGATGCCGGTCGGCGGCGCGGTAGCCGACCTGTCCGGCGGCGATGTCGAGGTCGACATC
The DNA here is from genome assembly GCF_977927585.1 of Frankia sp. CcWB2. Taxonomy (NCBI): domain Bacteria; kingdom Bacillati; phylum Actinomycetota; class Actinomycetes; order Frankiales; family Frankiaceae; genus Frankia; species Frankia sp. CcWB2. The sequence goes on from NZ_CDWRCM010000105.1 coordinate 5,012, forward strand.
CCCGTCGGTCGAGTTCGGCTCGCCGGTCGGCTCACCGTGCCCGACCAGTCCCGGGGAGTGGTCGTCTTCGCTCACGGCAGCGGCAGCAGCCGGCACAGCCCACGTAACCAGTTCGTGGCCCGCGACCTCAATGCCGCGGGGCTCGCGACCCTGCTGTTCGACCTGCTCACCCCGGACGAGGAGCGTGACCGGGCGAACGTGTTCGACATCGGGCTGCTTGCCCGGCGGCTGATCGACGTGACCGGTTGGCTGCGCGGCCAACCGGCGACGGCTGCCCTCCCCATTGGTTACTTCGGCGCCAGCACCGGTGCCGCCGCGGCGCTGCGGGCCGCCGCGGAAGGGGGGTTCCCCGTCGCGGCCGTCGTGTCGCGGGGCGGCCGACCGGACTTGGCCGCGGCGCAGCTGACCGCGGTACGCGCCCCGACGTTGCTCATCGTCGGTGCGCGGGACGATCTGGTCCTCGAGCTGAACCGGCAGGCCCAGGCCCGACTGCTGGGCTGCGAGAACCGGCTGGCGATCGTCCCGGGCGCCACGCACCTGTTCGCCGAGCCGGGTGCCCTGGAGCAGGCGGCCGCGCTTGCGCGTGACTGGTTCGTCGATCACCTGGCGTTGGCCGGCCATCCCGGTCGCGCCTGACCGGGTACTGACCTGACTTCCGCGCGACGCCGGGCGATGCGTGCCCACCCGGGCGACACTCTGGTGGTCCACCGTCACACCACCCGGCAGCCGGACCGACTCGGCGAGGTCTTCGAGGTGCGCTCGGCGGCGGGGGATCCGCCGTTTGCGGTCCGCTGGTCCGACACGGGGCACGTCAGCTTCGTCTACCCGGGTCCGGATGCCGAGATCCGTCACCGCGGCGAGGAGGCACGCAGCGGGGCCGGCTGAGCAGCCCGGATCAGTCCTGGTCGACGACCCGCCCCGCATCGAGGGCGAGGGTGCGGTCGGCGAGAACCTCGGCGTCCGTGGGATCGTGCGTGACGATGAGCACCGGAGCCGCCAGTGTCGGTAGCACATTGTGCAGGAAGGACCTGACCTCGCGGCGGGTCGCGGTGTCGAGCGCGGCGAGCGGTTCGTCGAGCAGCAGCAGTCCGGGCCCCGGCGCCAGCGCCCGCGCGAGCGCCACCCGTTGCCCCTGGCCGCCGGACAGGGCATCCGGTCGCCGGTCGCCGAGATGGCCGATCCCGAACCGTTCCAGCCAGGTGTCCGCGGACGCCCGGGCGTGCCGCCGGCCCTGGCCGAGGCGGGCCCGCAGGCCGAAGGCGATGTTGTCGCGGGCCCGCAGGTGTGGGAACAGCAGGTAGTCCTGGAAGACCATGCCGACCGGCCGCTGTTCGGACGGGACGAAACGGTGCTCGGCCGGGTCGTCGAGAACCTCGCCGCCGAGGGTGATCCGGCCCTCGTCGAGCGGGAGGAGGCCGGCCAGGGCCCGCAGCAGCGTGCTCTTGCCCGCCCCGCTGCGGCCGAGGACGGCGACCGTCTCCCCCCGTGCCACGCTGACCTTGACGTCGAGCACGAACTGGCCCTGTCGCACTGTCATCAGCGCGCTGAGCCCGGCTGACGCCGGATCCAGGCCGGGGGCGGGGGCGGGGGGCGCCGCCCCCGCCGAATCTCCGGGGACGGTGTTCACGGGATGCCCCGCGTTCACGGGATGCCCCGCTCGAGCGCCTTCGGGGCGGCGTCACGCGTTCCCCGGTTGCGTAAAATCCGCCGGGCGCCGGGGAACCAGCGGCCCCGCAGTGCCACCAGAACTCCGACGCAGACCGCGAGCAGTACGAGTGACAGCGCGATGGCTGTGTCCGAGTCCGTCTCCAGCGCCAGGTAGACCGCGAGCGGCGTGGTCCGGGTGGTCCCGGGGAAGTTGCCGGCGAACGTGATCGTGGCCCCGAACTCGCCGAGGGCGCGAGCCCAG
>NZ_CDWRCM010000105.1:7226-15179 GCF_977927585.1 Frankia sp. CcWB2
TGGCGGCGGCGTCCTCGAACCGCCGATCGGCGCTGTTCAGCGCGCCCTCGACGGACACGACGAGGAACGGCATGGCCACGAAGATCTGCGCGATCACCACGCCGACGCTGGTGAACGGGATGGTGATGCCGAACCAGCCATCGAGGTACTGGCCGACGACGCCGCGCCGACCCAGCACCAGAAGCAGGGCCACGCCGCCGACCACTGGCGGCAGCACGAGCGGGAGGGTGACCAGGGCGCGCAACAGGGACCGGCCGGGAAAACGGGTGCGGGCCAGCAGCCAGGCCAGGGGGACACCGAACAGCAGCGACAGCGCGGTTGTGGCGGTGGCCGTCTCCACTGATAGGAGGAGGGCCTGCCGGACCGCGGTCTCGGTGAGCAGATCGGGCAGGGCGGACCAGGGGGCGCGGACGAGCAGGCCGACGAGCGGCAGGAGCAGGAACAGGCCAGCGATCCCGGCCGGCACCAGCAGCGCCCAGGACATCCGGCGGCGCGTTTCCCGGCGAACCGCGCGGCGCGGACGTCCGCCGGTCCGCGGGTCACCCGGCCGGGGTGCCCGATCGCGCAGGCTGAACCGGCCGTGCGAGCTGAACCGGCCGTGCGGGCCGACGGCCCGTTGCTCCGGCTGACCCCTTCGAAGGAGCGAACCGCCGCGGACCGACACGGCGGGCAGGCCCTTCTCGCTGATCGGGATCAACGACGCTCGGGTAGCTCGATGACGACGTTGGTCGACTTCACCGCGCCGACCGCGAGGACGCCGGCTTCCAGCCCGAGTTCGTCGGCGGCCTCCCGGCTCATGAGCGAGACCAGGCGATGCGGGCCGGCCTGGATCTCGACCTGGGCCATCACCGCGTCGCGCACCACGCGGGTGATAATGCCGGGGAAGCGGTTACGCGCGGATTCGGCGACGACCGGCGTCTGGGCGGCGGTCTGCTCGGTCGCCAGATCCTTGGCGAATCCGGCCAGGGTGCCGCCTTCGATCGCCCGGCGGCCGGCGTCGTCTAGGACGGTTGGCAGTCGGCCGCTGTCCGCCCACCGGCGGATGGTGTCGTCACTGACACCGAGCAGCGCGGCGGCCTCGCTGATCCGGAATCTCGGCATGGGGTGATCGTACCCGTATCTTCGGGAGAGTCGCGACGTATGATCCGAAATTACGGTGAAATTACATAAAAATATCCGCTCATGCGGGTCGGGCGGCGAGGTGGTCGGATTGACGGGACCGTGTCCTCGACCGACCCGATGCCGGCCGGATGACCGGTTGGCGCATCACGATCTGGTCCGGCGGGGCACGATGCGGAGGTTGCCCCTCTCGGCCCGACTCGCCATTCCTGCCCGACTCGCCACTCCTGGAGCACCCGTGACACCGCCCGCTTCCAAACCGACCGTCACCGCCACCACGTCCTACGGCGACCTGGTCGCCGGCCCCGTGCGGATCAACGCGCGCGCTGCTCGTGACGGGTGATCGGGTGCTGCTCGCCAACGAGCGTGGCCAGAAGTCGTTCCACTTGCCAGGAGGCTGGGTCGAGCCGGGAGAGACCGTGCAGACGGCGCTGCGTCGGCTGCTGAACGAGCAGGCCGGGATCGAACTGGACTACCTGACGTTCGTGGGCGGTATCCAGAACATCTCGATCGAACGCGGTGAGCGGATGGGGGTGCTCGACGTCGTCTTCGCCGCTGACCGATCGTGGGGCGCCGACTTCGGGAGCAGGCTGAATGATCTCGATATCGTCTCGGTGTCCCTTGGGAGCCTGCTCGACCTGGAACTAAGGCCCGCCGACCTGCGCCGACTGGTCCCCGGCTGGCTCACCAACACCCGTCCGGCCTGGTACGAGTCGGCCAGCCGCTGACCGTAGGCGCGCATCCTCGCATTCGCACGGTTGACCTCATCTCGACTTCAGGTTCTAGCGCCCGCACGCCCGCATGCCCGCACGCCCGCGGGTCGGAATGCGGCCGGATGAAGGAGCCAGGCGACCCGCGCCACAGCCCCGTGACAGGCCCGATCCGGTGACGAACTACCCTGGCCCCGGATCCCTTGGGTACATTCGCCCGGTGTTCTCTCGACGCCGACCCTGGCCGTCGCGGTCCGCATCGGGCGCTGCATCGCGCGATGGTTACCGCTGTTTCCGTCGTCACCGCCGGACGGGGTGACAACGGCATGGTCGTCATCGGGGTGACGGGCCACCGGGGGCTTTCCGACGGGCAGGCCGAATACACGGCCGGCGAGATGCGCCGGGTGCTGGCGCCTCTCGCCGCGGCCGGGTTGACCGGGATCAGCTGCCTGGCCGAGGGAGCGGACACTATCTTCGCCGACGTGGTCCTCGAACTTGGGGGCCGGCTCATTGTCATGATACCCGCGGCCGGTTACCGGGACTTTCAACCCGCTGCGCATCGGCGCGACTACGATCGGCTGCTCGGCCGCGCCACCGAGATACGCAGCCAGGACCGGGCGAAGCCCGATCTGCCCAGCCTGATGTCGGCGAGCCGCCTTCTGGTCGACGCATCCGACCAGGTCCTCGCGGTGTGGGACGGTCTGCCGGCGTGTGGCTTCGGGGGTACGGCGGACGTCGTCTCCTACGCGCGCTGGCGACGCAAACCCCTCCAGATCATCTGGCCCGACGGTGCCGTGCGGGCGGGGGTGACCTCCGTCGCCGGTTCGGGCGAACGACAGCGGAACCGTCAGAGGCCGCCGCGGGGCTGGGGACTACCGCGGGGCCAACGTCACGACGTCCACCTGCACCGGGGCGAGACTCCTCCTGGCCGGAGCCGGAGCCGGAGCCGTCGTGGCCGGTGGCCGGGTGGCGGCCGGCCGGGTCGTTGCCGGCTGGGTCGTTGCCGGCTGGGTCGGGGGCTTGGTCGCCGTGGACGTCACGGAAGCTCCGCTGGCGGTTGTTGCCGCGCGGGTGGTCCGGCCACCGGCGGCCGGGGTGCCGGTGGCCGGGGTCCTGGCCTCGATCGGCCCGGCAGCCACTCCTTCCGCCGCTGCGGACGGCTTGGTCGGCACCGGCGGGGCGGCGGCGAGAACGGGCGGCGCCTGGTGCGCCGGCGGGGAGGCCGCCGGCACCGGGCCGCCAGAGGAACGCCCCGGCGGCGCGGACCTGCCACCCGCCGCGAGGCGCAGGGTGTTCAGGGCGACGTCCTCCGCCGCCAGGTCGTTCTGCTGTTCCTCTTTGGTCGGGCCGAGGACGGATCCGCCGCCGAGGGTGCTGGGCCCACCTGAGCCGGGTTCGTCCACGGCGGGTTCGTCCACGGCGGGGCTGCCTGACGCGGCGGGCCGGGGGGCGGCCGGTGCCCGCACGGCCGGGCGGCCCTCGCGGGATCCGGACCGGCCGCTGCTCGGAGTGTCCACGGTGCCGCCGTCGTCCGGCTGTGACTCGTGCAACGGAGCACGCGCACCCGTGGTCACGTCGTCGGGCGAGGAGTTGAGCCCCGCGGCGGTGGCTGCGGCCGCCACCGCTGCCACCGCAGCCACCGCGAATGCGGCGACCGGGCGCATCCGGGACCGGCGAGCGCGAACGAGCGGGTCCACCGGCAGGCGTTCTACCCGTGGCTCGGCTGCCCGCCTCGCTGATGTGGATCCCACCGATGCCGCTCGTCCGGCCTCCGCTCGTCCGGACTCCGGACGAGCGGAGGCCGCCCGGCGGTCCGGGGGCGGGAGCTCCGGCGGTGGCAGTGTCGGGAGTGGCGGCAGTGTCGGGAGCGGTGGCAGCGCCCGGGCGGCCATCGGGTCCGGGACACTCCGGGTGGGGCTCGGTGCCCGCCGACCGGTGCTGTGCCGCCCGCCCGTGGCCGTCCTGAGGGGAGCCCTTCCGAGGGGAGCCGTCCGGGTCGGTGGTCGAGGATCGGTAGGCTCAGGCCGCGGATCCGCGCCTGTCGTCGCGGCGCCCGCCCGCCCGCCGTGAGCCGTGGCGGCCTGTCGGCCACGGCCCCACGCCGCTCGGGTCGACTGCGGCTTCGATCCGGAGAGCAGCGCCAGCAGCTCGGCGGTGTCGGGCAGAGAGGCCCCGTCGGCCTGTCGCACACGGGCGAGCGTCCGCCGCACCCCCTGGCCGATGGGAGCCGTGTGCTCCGACCGGTCGGCGCGGCGTCGCCCGGCCCGGGCCGCGGGTTCGACGGACCCGCTGGGCTTTCCCGTCGCGGCCAGATCGACGATCCCGGCCCACGCGACGATGTCGGCGGCGGGGCCCTCCCAGCCACTCGCCGCGGGGCCGTAGCCATAGCCGGGCACGTAGCCGGGGCTGTTGGGGGGAGGCCGCAGGTGGCCGGAGCGCCCGGCGACGACGTGCGGCCTCCCTCCGGCCGAGCCGGCCGCGGGGGACAGCAGCAGTGGTCGCAGGGCCGCCGCGACACCCAGGTCGACCAGCCGCGGCCCGGTAACGGAGAGCACGATATCCGTTGCTGTCAGGTCGCCGAGTGCGCCGACCGTGCGGTGCGCCGCATCGATGGTCTCCAACAGGGTCCGGGCGAGGCGGTCGATCTCGTCCGAGGACAGCGGTCCGCGTTCGGTGAGCTCGCGGGCCAGGGTCGGGCCCCCGACGAACTCCGTGCCCACGTATGGCCGCTCGGCGTCGGGCGCGGCGTCGAGCACCCCGCAGGTGTGTGCCCCGGCCAGCACGCGAGCGCGGTCGATCGCCGCCGCGAACCGGGCCCGCATGTCCGTGCGCAGGGCGTCGCCCGGGTGCAGCGCGCGGATCGCGACCTGCGCGCCTCCGACAGCACGGCTCAGATAGACGATGCCGGTGATGCCGGCGTCCAGCCGACCGAGCAGCTGGTAGGGCCCGAGTGAGGTGGGCTCGCCCACGGCGAGCGGCGCGACGTGACGAGGTAGCCGAGCGGTCATGGTGATGATGCCCCGAATGCGGCTCGTGGACGGTCAGCGACGTTTATTCGCTCCGACGGTAGCTACTCCAGTCGTGTCCGTGAAGGCCGCTACGCATCCTTCTTCGCACTTCTTCGTATCCGCAGCGAATTCGGCATCCGCCGGACGCCGGCGGGCACCGGGCGCGAGCACAGTGATCATCGTCGGCGGAACATTGGTCGGCTGTTCCCCGGTCGGCTATTTCCCGGCCAACCGATGATCGGCCAATCGATCATCGGTTGGCCGGGGGCTCCGGCGCGTACGCGACGGCGATTCCGTCGAGAAGCCATTTCAGCGCCTGCTCGAAGCGCGGCACCGTGTATCCGCAGCCGAGGGCGGCGAGGGCGCGCAGCCGTGGGTACTCCTTCTCGGCGGTCTGCGCGTCCTCGGCGGTCTGCGCGCGGTTGAGGACCTGGGCGTCAAGGACCTGGACGGAGAAAACCGGTCCCGCCATCGGGACACCGGGGCGATCCTGGGAGTCGGCCGCCGGAGGCCGTCGGCGGTCGAAATCCTCCCGGTCGCCGAGTTCGCGCAGCGTGCAGCCGACCACCAGATCATTAAGCGAGTGGATGATGCGCAGCTGGTCCTGCGGATCATCGGTGATCTTCGAGGCGACGGTCAGGCACTGCTCGATGTGCCGCAGCTTGTTGGGACCGAAACCCCGGCGGATGCCGATCCGAAGGGCCCAGGGACGTTCCTGGAAGGACCGCCTCGCGCGCCGGGCGATCTGGGTGAGGCCGTCCCGCCAGTCCTCGGGAACCTCGTCCAGCAGATGCCCAGCCAGGAACGCGTCCCACATCAGGCCGGTCAGTTCGTCCTTGTCCCGGACGTGGTGGTAGAGCGTCATCGTCCCGACGCCCAGATGTGCGGCGATCCGCCGCATCGACACCGCCGTGAGCCCCTCCGCGTCGGCGATCTCCATCGCGGCCAGGGCCAGCCGTTCACCGCTCAGCGGCGTCCGGCATCCCGGTGGGGTGGACACCCGTCCCATCGGCTTCCCCTGGGATCGCCCCGGGGCCGCACTCGGCGGCGCCGCCATCGCCACTCACCTCCTGGCAGGACGCCTCCTGGCAGGACGCCTCCTGGCAGGACGCCTCCTGGCAGGACGCACAGGCTGCCGTTTTGGCGTTGGTACATCGTACGGCGTAGGGTTGGCTCACTGCTCGTACGGTGTACGAAGGCTGGAGTTGTATGAAGGCTGGAGTTGGAGGTATCGGGTGATGACAGGTTCGGATGAGGGCGGTTCGGACGAGGGCGGTGCCGTGGTCGGCAGGACCGCCGGTACCGGGGCGGGTGCCTCGCCGGGAGGTGGCGCACCGCCGGGCCGGGGGATTCCGGGCTGGGCCGTGCTGGCCGTCTGCTGCCTGGCCCAGTTCATGGTCGTTCTGGACATTTCGATCGTGAACGTCGCGCTGCCGTCGATGCAGACCGATCTCGGGATGACGGCGAGCGGCTTGCAGTGGGTGGTCAACGCCTACACGATCGCGTTCGCGGGTCTGCTGCTCTTCGGCGGCCGGGCCGTGCAGGGGCTGGGCGGGGCCGTGCTCGCCCCGGCGACGCTGACCCTGTTGATGACCTCCTTCGCCGAGGGGCAGGAGCGGACCCGGGCGTTGGGCGCGTGGGGCGCCACCGCGGCCAGCGGCGGGGCGCTCGGCGCGATCGTCGGCGGTGCGCTGACCGAGGTCGCGAACTGGCGGTGGGTGCTGTTCGTCAATGTGCCGATCGGGGTGGCGCTCCTCGTGGCCGCCCGGCTCGTGCTTGTCGAGTCGCGGGGCCAGTTGAGCCGGCTGCGTGATCTTGATATTCCCGGCACGGTGACCGTCACCGGGGGCCTGGTGCTGTCGGTCTACGGCATCGTCCGCACCGAGAGTTCCTCCTGGACGTCCCCGGTCACGCTCGGGATGCTGGCCGGGGCGGTAGTGCTCCTTGCCGCGTTCGTGGTCGTCGAGGTCACGACCCCCGCCCCGCTGGTGCCGCTGAGCATCTTCCGCTACCCCGGGCTCGCCGCAGCGAACGCGGTCGCCGCCTTCCTCGGCGCCGCGATGTTCACGATCCTCTTTTTCCTCACCCTCTTCCTCCAGCAGGCTCAGGGTTACAGCCCGCTGCGCACCGGGGTGGCCATGCTCCCGATACCACTTATGGTCATCGTTGCCTCGCGGATCGTCACCCGGATGATCGGGCGGCTCGGTCCGCGTCCGATCATCGTGTTCGGTCTCATGAGCGGAACGGCAGGTCTGCTCTGGCTGTCGACGATCACCCGGGACGGCTCGTACTGGGTGCACGTGTTCGGCCCGGTCCTGATCATCGGGTTGGGGGTGGGCCCTGTCATGGTCGCCGCGGCCACGGCGGGCGTGCCGATGCGCCTGGCGGGCCTCGCGTCCGGTTTGATCAACATCAGCCGCCAGATCGGCGCGGCGATCGGCCTCGCCGCGGTGTCGACGATCGCGACCAGGTATACCGATGGCCGTCTCAGGCACGGGGCCGCGCGGCTCGACGCGCTGGCCTCCGGCTACTCCCTCGGGCTGTTCATCGGCGGCTGCGTCCTCGCCGCCGGGATCCTGGCCGCGCTGCTGCTGCCCCGTGTCCGGCGGCCCGAGCCGGAGCCGGCCCTCGGCGCGGCGGAGAAGACCGCGTCCGGGGCCTCGGACGACGAGGACCAGGCACTCGCGGAGGTCTGATCCATCTCCATCAGCCGCGCGGACATCAGATCGTGGATCTGCGCAGCAGCCCGACGAGCTCACTGCCCGCGCGTAGCTCCCCGTCCGGGCCGAAGACCTCGACACGGCCGATCGTCCGGCCGTGGCCCGCGTGCAGGGTACGCACCCGGAACAGGTGCCAGTCCCGGACGTCCAGGTCGTCGTAGAAGGTCACATTCTGCGAGAGGACGGCGACTGCCAGGCGCCTGGTGGGGGTCAGGCCGGTGACGGCCAGCAGGTCGGACAGCGGCAGCAGTTCGCAGCTGTGCGCGATGAACGCCCTCCACAGGGACCGGTCCTCCGGCGCCCCGGGGATGCGCTGCCATTGGTCCAGCTGATGGGTGCCCGCCCGGGGAAGCACCCGAACCTCCCAGGGCATCATCGGACGGTCGAGGGGGCTGG
>NZ_CDWRCM010000105.1:15515-16198 GCF_977927585.1 Frankia sp. CcWB2
CGTGCTCCGGGCCGAGGAAGTCGGACTCGGTGGAGCGCAGGCGCAGGAAGTCCGGCTCTGGGGAGCGGAGCATCACGTCCGCCCGGCAGATCTGCAACGAGTCTTGTCGGAAGGTCAGGGCCAGGGAGTCGATCGACCGCCCGTGGGCCAACCGCTCGACGTCGATCCAGACCGGTTGGCGGCAGTCGCCGGGGCGCATGAACACCGTCTGCAGGCTGTGCGTGATCTTACTGGGGGTCATACGCTCGGCGAGAACGATCTGCTGGCCGAGCAGCTGCGCCCCGAGGACGCCGCCGTGTGTGCTGAGCAGGCATCGGGCCGGCACCGGCGGAACATCCCCGCCGAGATCGAGAACTGCCAGTAGTTCACTCAGAGTGCACTGGCCGGGCGCCGGCGCCCTATCGGCCCGATCCTGCGCGCCGGCCTGTTGCTCGGGGGTCTCACCAGCTCGTGCGCCCGTCGTCTCCGCGGATTGTGTACCCACAGTGCACCCTTCCCGCGGACGCTCGCCAGGTGCGAATGCCGCGGATATCCTCGCCGGACGCCCGCGCTGGACGCCCAGGTCGGGGGACCGTGACCGGTCGCTGCACTCTCTGCCGAATTGTCACACGTGGATCATGACTCCGCCCGGCGCGGAGCCTCGCGGCAAATATCGGCCTATTCGCCGCCGACTGCTGGTCACA
>NZ_CDWRCM010000106.1:0-7722 GCF_977927585.1 Frankia sp. CcWB2
CGGGCCAGAAGAATCACAAGATCAGCGACAGATCCGGTGACCTGACCCCAGGTGTCGTAGCCGGTGGTCAGCGTGGTGCTGTTCGCGGTCGTGGTGGTCGGCAGGCCGGTGGTGGTGCTGTAGCCGAAGGTCGCGGTGGGAAGCGCGGTGCCGCCGTCCGTGGCCGGGCTGGCCGCGAACGCCTCGGATGTCTTCCGGCCGGCCGCGTCGTAGGTGTAGGTGGTGGTCCGGGTGCTCGTCGATCCGGAGGTGACGGTGTCGACCTTGGTCAACGGCTGGTTGAGGTTGTTGTAGGTGTAGGTGGTCACCGGCAGCGGGTTGCCCGAGGAGGGCTGCGCGGCCGGGCCAGTCGAGCAGGTCAGGCCCGTCCAAGAGGCGTTGACGCAGCCGCCGGAGCCGGTCGCGGTGAAGTAGGAGATGACGGTGGTGAAGGCGTCGGTGCCGGCGCTGTTCGCCTTCGGCTGGCGGACCTCGACCGGGTTCCCGGCGGTGTTGTAGTAGGTGGTGCGGACGATGTCGGGGGTGGAACCGCCGCCCATCCAGGTGGTCACGGTCGTCGGCTTGCGTAGCGTCCAGCCGGATGTCGCGGCATCCGCGCCGGTCTTCGCCTCATAGCCGTTGATCGTCTTGCGGGGGTCGACGTCGGCCCCGCCGGCCTGGCGGATGGTGGTGGTGACGGTGGTGGGCAGCCGGTACGGGTCGGGTGCGGACGGGGCGTTCTCGTCGTAGTCGGTGTGGACGTGCTCGCGGGCGGAGTACTGGGCGCCGGCGTCGTCAACGATGCGATGCGTCGGCCCGAACGTGTCGACGACGGACACGCCGTCGGCGGAGTAGACGGTGTCGGTGTCCAGCAGTTGGGCGCGGGCCGCGGAGTCGGTGAGCGCCGCGGCGGTCGGATCGGTGTCGGCGGTCGGGGTGAGGGCCTGGTTACGGTTCTCCGCGGTCAGTTCACGGATCACGTTGCCCTTGACGTCATGTTCGTTGGTTGTGACCTGCCAGGCGCCGTTGCCGTAGGAGGCGGCGTTCACCTGCCGGCCGTCGGCGTTGAGGTAGGTCAGGTCGACGTAGGGCCAGTCGGCGGCGACCGGCGGGTTTGACGGGACCCTGCTCGCGGGGAACACCGCCGTGGCCCAGGCCGGCAGGTCCTGCTGCCCCCCAGGCGGCGACGGCGCTCGGGGACATGTCGACCGGCGCGCCCGTTCCGCTGAGGGCGACGTTGTAGACGACGGTACGGGTGGCGGTACCCGCGCCAGCGGGCCGGGGCCGTGCCACGGTGATCAGCCGACCGTAGCTGTCGTAGGTGAACGACCAGGCGTCCTGGCCCGCGGGGGTGTAGCTCTGGAGGCGGCCCTGAGCGTTGTACTGGTAGACCGATCCGAGGTGCGAGCCGTCGGTGTTGTCCAGCCGCGGGTCGTACTCGAACCGCAGGTGCCCGGTGGAGTCGTACTTGTACTGGGCGACGACGGTCGCGGTGCCTCCGTTGAGGGACATCGAGACGGTGGAGACCTGCCCGGTGTAATTGCCCCAGGTGGCCGGGTCGGTGCCGGAGCCGGTCGCCGTGGTCGAGGTGGCGTAGGCGAGGGTCAGTGCCCGGCAGCCGGCGCCGAGCGTGCCCGAGCAGTCCACCCCGGCCGGGACGGGCGCGAGGATGCGGGTGACCCGGCCGGCGCCGTCCGTGGTGTACGTCGAGGTGGTCGCGGACCCGGGCTGGACGACCCGGTCGACCACCCAGATCGTCGCCGAGCCGACGGTCTTCGACACCCATACCGTCTTGGTGCCGTCGACCTCGGTGAGGGTGAACTGGGTCGCCGAATCCTTGACGAGCTTGGAGCCGTCGGTGGCGGTGTCCGCGATGCCGGTGTAGGCGTAGGGATAACCGCCGGTCCCGGTACGGGAGTACGCCGAGGCGGCGCCCTCACTCGACGTCAGTGTCACGGTATTTGTGGTGCCGGTGTTGTCCGTCAGCGTCTTGGCCGCCGAACCGGTGTCTGGTCCCTGCAGATCCGAGGTCCAACCCGGGCCGAAGATGCCGGCAGGGTCGCTGGTCGCCGCGGGCGGGGTCAACGTCGTCAGGGACCGGCCGACGGTCAGGCTGCCGGTGTAGGTCGGCATGGTGACGTCGGTGGCCGACAGGGAGTAGTCACCGGTCAGCGAGGCCAGTTTTCCGGGGCCGACGTCGCTGGTGGCGTTGGAGTCCCCGAACGCGTTACGCGCGTACTGGATCGTCCGGGCCCCGGTGCAGGTGACGGTGCCACCCGAGGTACGGAAACAGGCCTGGAGCTGGATCGGCCCGTCGGTGCCGCCCTGCAGGGTGAAGCCGACGTTCCAGTTCTGCCGGTCGAACGCGCCGGAGGCGTTGCGCGGCGCGGGCCATGTCGGGCTCGTGGTCGTGCCCTCGGTGGTCACGTCCGCGACCGGCACGTCCGTCCACGCCGTCGACGTGTTCGTTCCCAGCCGGTATCGGTAGGTCACCGACACCTGGGAGGACGGCGCCTGTCCCTCCAGGACGACGAAGCGATGGACGCGGGCGTTCTCCGCCGGGCTCGCCAACGCGCCGGTGCCGACTCCGAAGCTGTAGGAGACAACCAGCGAGAGGTTGCCGGCCTTGTCCTTGGTCCGCAGGTAGAACGTGTGCAGTCCGTCGGTGGCGTTCAGCGACGGGGTGGTCGTCCCGGTGGTCTCGGTGGCGGGCGAGGGCTGGTCGAGGCCGTAGAGGAACGATTGGGTGTCCCCGCCGGGGGAGGTCCAGGTGAACGTGCCGGAGGTGGCCGAGGCCCAGCCGCCTGACGGCCACGCCGCCGAGCTCAGCGCGGTCGGCGCCGCCGGGACGGTCGTGTCGACGGTGAACGGGATCCACGACGACCAGTTCTGCGAGTAGTCGGTGCCGTCGTAGGCGCGCACCCGCCACTGGTAGGTGGTGCCGTTGGCGAGTACCCCGGCGGGCACCGTCCAGGAGCCGGTGGCGTTCGGGGAGACGTTCGACACCGAACCGTCGGTGATCTTTGTGGTGCTGTCCTGGTTCCACACCTCGAAGTCGAGGCACAGCGGCGCGCCGTCGGCGTCCGTGGCCGCCCCGGACAGCGTCGGCCTGGTGCTGTTCGTCAGGACCGTCGCGGGGCTGCCGCCGCACTGCGCCGAGCACGGCGAGGTCGACCGGTTCGCGACCGTGCCCGGATAGGAGTTGTAGGTCGTGACAGTTCACCGCGTCGACGAGGCACCGTGGCGCCGGCCCCTGTTCCGCCGGGTCAACCCGTCGCCGATGGCGTACCTCATCCCTGCGGGCTACCCGGCCCACCGCCGACTGCCACTGATCGTCGGTGACTTCACGGAGGAAGGATTCAGTACCCGGACTTGGAAGGGCGGTTGCGCCAGATCGCCGGATCACGGACGGTCAGGGCCCGCGTGGCGACCCGTATCGCGACGCGCAGGTGACGAGAAGCCCGATCATCGGGGTGGCGGACAGGCCGCTCGCCGCTTGGGATTCGTCGCGGGATCGAGCCGGATCCGGGTCGACGGGTGGTCCGCTGAGTCTGGGCGGCGTGCCGGGCCGGGACGGCGGTGGGCGGGTGCCGGCGACGGCCGGGTACGCCGCGATGACGGCCCGATGACGTCCGGAGGAGTATCCGGGATCGCTCCACTCCCCGCGCGACTTCGGCGTGTGGTGGTGATCAGAAGGGTGTCGATGGGGGTGAGGTGTTCGCGGTCGTCGAGGTCGATCAGATTGTGGATGCTGGTGTCGTAGACCTCGGCGAGCAGGGCGAGGAGCTGGGGTGTGGGCCGGCGGCGGTTGTTCGGTAGCGGCCAGTTCTCCAGTTCCGACAGCTTCGGGGCGGTCATGGGAGCCGCGCCGTGGGGATCGAGGCCGGTGTGGGCGGCGTGGGCGTTGATGTGGGCCGCGGCCTGCATCTGGGTCCAGCCGTGCGCGACGCGGTGAGCGGCGCGGGGGCGCAGTTTGTAGCGGCGGGCGAACTCGATCGCGATCTCGTCGTGGGACATGCCGACCGCGCGCATCCGCGCTCGCAGCTCGTCCTGCTCCGCCCGCTGGCTCGCCCTACTCATGACGATGCCCCATATCCTCTCCGGAGCCGGATGGCCGATCCTCCGATTGCCCGCTGCGCAGACCACTCTGGCAGTAATCGTTATGTCACAGGTCGAGCGGTACGGGATGACGCTTCGTCCGGCGGTCGCCCTGGATGTCGTGGGTGGCAAACGTCCGCGTCGAGCACGCTTCGTCTTCGCGGCTGACCCTAAGTTCGGCCGAGGAGAAGCACGGTTTCCCAGGTAGCTGTGCTGTCGGTGGCGAGGCCATGCAGGACGGCAGCGATCCCGGCGGCGCCCTCGATGAGGCCGGGTGATCGGCTGCTGGCGGGCTCTGCCGGGTCGAGGCTGTCGAGGAGTTGATCGGTTAGGGCTGGGAGGTGGCTGCCGAGTGGGTGGTAGCGGGCGTCGGCGGCGGCGTGGTGGACGGTGGCGATCAGGCCGGCCCAGCCGTGGCAGAGTGCCGGGTCGACGAGTCTGGCGAGTTGGACGGGGTCGTCGAGGCAGGCGGCGAGCGTGGACTCGGCGCGTTTCTGGCGCGATGTGTCGGCCAGCGCGAGGGCGGCGAGTTGCTGGGCGCGGGCAAGGCCGGGGGCGCCGTAGCACCAGGAAACGCGGCCTGGGCCGGTTTGGGCGGGGCGGCCGGCGCTCAGCTCGCGGAGGGTGATCTTCTCGGGCCATCAGGGGCCGGTTGAGCTCTCCTGGCGCCAGGCGTCGAGCCAGTCGCAGATTTGGTGCAGGGCGTCGAGGTGGCCGGGCACGACGATGGCCTGGCGGTGGGCGAGAGCGAGTAGCGCGAGAGGACCTGCGACGCCGTGGGCCATCCCGAGGTCGGCGTGGCCGTCCGCGAACGCGTCAGCCGGCGCTCCGACGGGAAGGTCGCCGCTCCACCAGCCCGGCAGTGTCAGGCCACCTGTGCCAATGGCAGGCAGGGGTTCGGCGAGGCGGACGAGGTACGCCAGGACCCGGCGAAGCTGATCTGCGTCTGGGCGGGAGGTGAGGAGGTGAGCGCCGAGTCCCGTCAAGCCGCGGACGAGATCGTATTCGGCGCGTTCCGGTCGCTGGCCGGCATCGATACGCCGGTTGGCTGCGGCGAGGCGCAGGTCGGTCATCTCCGTGACGGCGCTGTCCAGGTGCTGGCGGGCGGATCGGTAGCGGCCGGGTGGAGCTGCCGTGGCGAGCGTGAACGCGAGGGCCGGGGCGCCGAACCACAGGCCGGCTCGCGCCCCGACGCTCAGCTTCTCGCGTGTGGCGGCTTTGAGCCAGGCGTCGACGGTGGCCCAGCTACCGACGCCATCGCGGGCGCGTAGGCCGTGGAGCACAGCGACGCCCGCGGCGCCGGCGGCCAGCGACTGGCCGCGCCAGGGCTCTCTGGTCGACGCCTGATCGTTACCGGCATGGGGTGGGGGTGGTGCGGTCAGCGCGTCGGCGAGACGGGCCGCGACGGAGGAGGCACGCGTTCGCAGGTCGCTGCTCAGGAGTATGAGGCACCTCCGGACGATCCGGTCGGTTCGGCGAGGGACAGCAAGCCAGTGGTGTCCAAGAGACGCCGCTGGCAGGTGCCGTCTCGCCGACGCGGGCAGGTGGTTCAGTAGGTGACGATGATCGCGCAGTCTTTCTTGACGATCGCGTGGTTGGGAATGCTGGCCTGAGCGGTCAGAGGCATCGCGGTCAGGGACGGGCGGGCTTTGCGGTCGGTGTTCCAGGTGTGGATGTGTCCGCACAGCCGCTCGGCGAGGGCGTGGCCGTCGGGTCCGTGTCCGTGGGCGCCGAGTTCGTAGACCGGGTCGGGGCCGTCCGACCGGCGCTTGATGAGGTAGGCCAGTGAGGAGCCGGCGATCAGCGTGGGGCTCAGGTTCGGGATGAAGGGCGTGCAAAGGTCGGCGCTGACCGCGCCGGCGCTGGCGTTGATGCGGCAGACGGCGGGATCGGTCGCGGTGGCGCGTAGCCAGATCCCGTCGATGGGGTCCTGCGGGCCAACGGTGATTCTGGACCAGGCGCTGGTCCGCGGGGTGTTCAGGATGCCGGTCAGCTGGGCCGGATCGATGTCCTGGTCGATGTCGTAGTGGATCTGGACGAGGGGGTCGGTATGGAGCGTGGCGACGCGTTCGATGCCTTGGCCGATCATGGGGACGAAGCC
This sequence comes from Frankia sp. CcWB2, assembly GCF_977927585.1. Taxonomy (NCBI): domain Bacteria; kingdom Bacillati; phylum Actinomycetota; class Actinomycetes; order Frankiales; family Frankiaceae; genus Frankia; species Frankia sp. CcWB2. The sequence continues at coordinate 6,179 of NZ_CDWRCM010000106.1, forward strand.
GCAGAGGAACACCGACTCCGAGCGGAGTACACTGTCGTCGCCCTTGACGAAGGCGACGCCGCGGGTCTGGCCCCGCCAGCGCAGCGGCAGGACTACCCGTCCGCCGGGGACGAGTTGGGTGAACCAGGCATCGGGGATGTCACACGCACCGACGGTGACTTCAATCTTGTCGAAGGGTGCGGTGGTGTCGTCGCCGAGCGCGCCGTCGCGGGTCAGGACCCGCACGCCGCTGTAGCCCGCCGCAGCCAGGGCGATCGATGCCTGTCCGGTGACATCCTCGTCGATGTCGGCGGTGACGACCAGCCCGTCGGGGCCGGTGAGTTCGGCGAGCAGCGCGGCGTTGTAGCCCGTGCCGGCACCGACCTCGAAGATCCGCTCGCCGGGGCGGACGTGCAGCTCGTCCAGCATCCCGGCGACGAGGGTCGCGACCGAGGCGCAGAACAGGTGCGTGCCGTCGGGCGCCGTCTTGGTGATGACCGCCTTGTAGGGGTTGTACGCCTCGTCGAGCGTGGCGTCCGGCAGGAACAGGTGCCGGGGCACCGCGTGCAGCGCCTCGACGACAGGGCTGTCGAGGCTGGGCCGACTGCTGGTGATCTTCTTGACCATGTCGGCGTGGAGTTCGGCGGCGGTGCCGGATGTCGCGGTCGTCATGGGCGTGTCCTTGTCGGAGTGGGATCAGGTCGACTGCTGCGGTCACAAGGGATGGTGTTCGGAGGCAGGAGCGTAGACAGCGGGGTGTTCCCGGCCCGAGGTCGCCGTCTCGGGACGGCCTGCCGCGTTCCTACCGGACATGAGCCGGGCTGACCGCCATACGTCGCGGCGGCGCCAGCGATCTCCATCCTGGTAGAGAGGAGCCGTGCTCATGAGGGTGCCGCCTGCTGGGTGGTGTGCCAGGCGAGAGCGACGCTGCGTGCCAGTCGAAGGCAGGCGGCCTCGTGGTCGCGGTTGATGCCACGGAGGCGGTTGTAGGACAGGTGCAGTAGGGAGCCGGCGACCGTCGCGGGGTTCATCTGGCTGGGTAACGCCGCGCGGTAGGTGGTCAGGGCCTTGGCGCGGGCTGCCCAGGCGTTGGCGAGGTCGCCAGGCAGGTGCGGCAGATCCCTGGGGACGCTGTGACGGCCCAGCCGGGTGGTTTCGCCGACGACGCGATGATCGATGGTCTGCGGCTTGGCGAGGACGCGTGTGGTCAGGTAGTCGGCGGCGGGGCGCATGCCGCCGAGGAACGCGTCGGCGATGTCGAGCATCGACAACGCCGTGACGGTGTCGGGATGCAGCCCGGCCGGTGGTTGACGCAGCGCGGTGATCGCGGCGGTGGTGTCGGCGCAGAACACGGCTTCGGCGGCCTCAAGAGCCGTGTCGGCGCCGTAACGGCCGGCTTCCGGGAAGTAGGTGTCAAAGGCCACCTGGCCGGCGACGCCGATCGCGGCCACCTCGGCGGCCCACGCGCCGAGGATGGCCGCGCGAGCAGCGTGGTTCGCCTCGCCGGTGGCGACGCGGATGCGCAGATGGTCGGTCAGCTCGGTGTTGCGGTAACGGACCATCCA
>NZ_CDWRCM010000106.1:7847-11992 GCF_977927585.1 Frankia sp. CcWB2
CAGCTGCGCGCCGTCGAGCTGGGTACGCAGGCCCGGCAGATGGCTGGCGATCAGGTGGTCCATGGCAGCGGGGTGCGTGTGGACGCGGGCGGAGAGCCATCGGGCGTTCGGGGCGCCGGGGCGGTGGCCGTCGGCGTTGGCCCTGCTGACTAGCGCCGGGGCGAGCTTGTTCGGTGCGGGTGGCCCAGCGCGGAACACGGGGGCGACGATCTCGTGGGCATGCCCGATCCAGTCAAGGCCCTCGCCGGGTACGGCTCGGTTCAGCGTCGCCACGCCTGTGTCCGCCAGCTGCTCGCGCAGGATCGTGCGATGGGCCGGGACCGTGAGGTCCAGCCGTAGCGTCATGTCGCCGTCGGCCAGCTCCAGAAGATCTGGGCACCGATGCCGGTGCCGCCACCGGCCCAGCTCACCGCTCCAGTCGGCGCTCGGCGCGTGGAGTCCGGGCAGGTCGGCGGGGTGGAGGCGCCAGCGTTCGGGTGCCAGGATGATCCGGCCGTAGCGGACCTCGGGAAGGTGCGGCAGCGCGCCCGCGGCCGGTCCGAACTCGAACACGGTCAACGGGGCGGCGAACGCGCGCGGCAGGTGCGCCAGGAACCGTGCCAGCGGCGGCATCTGCCGGTCGAGCGTCAGCGCGTGAAAGATCTGCGGATCGATGATGCGGCCGGTGGCGGCCTCGATCAGAAGCAGGCCCCGCCCGGTCGCGGTCAGCGCCAGATCTCCAGGCACCAACCCGCGCGGCCCGTCCGACGGTGGCTCGCCGAGGGCCAGTACCTCGGGCAGGAACTGGGGCAGCCGTGCGACGTTCTGGCCGCGGACGAACTTGGACGGGCAGGACAGCTGTACCGCAGTGGCGCCTTCGTGCAGCACCGGAACCGATCTGTAGGCGCGGGCCATTGCCGCGTCACCAGTCGAGGACTGGAACCTCGCGGTCAGGGTTCCGGTCGCACGGGCGGGAGTCACTGCCAGCTGGTAGTCCCCGGCGTTCAACGCCTTAACGCTCCTGGAGTAGATCTTCGCCGCGATCTCTCCATGGGGCTGGAGGAAACGCGGGTCGAACAGATCACCGGCGGTGACGTGCTCAATCAGCGCATCGGTCAGCTCAACAGGACCGCCGCCCGCAAGCGCCTCCCATGCCAGGGCAAGCAGCCGCCGATCCCGATCGCTCACCGTCGGCGCGGACGCCGGCAGCACCGAGCCCGGATAGCCCGCCGGATAGCCAAGCCCCGATGCGTCGTCGAGCACGTCAAGCAGCGGAACGACGCTGCCGACGCCGTAGCGTTCGACGAACCGGCGATGATAGTCCGCCCATGCCGCAGGTCCCAATGGTTCTCGGCCCAGCCGCGTCAGGACACCAGCCGCCACAGCCAGATCTGACGCGACAGACCCGGGCAGCTGAAGGTCGCAGTCGAGCACGAGGTCGAGTGCCAAGGGCGAGCGATCCTGGGGCATGATCCGGTCCATCGCCGCGAGCAACGACGTGCGTGGCGCCACTTGCGCCGCCAGGGCCGGCGCCACGTTGAGTTCACCGAGCCGGGTGTGGATCGTGGTCAGTTCCTCCACCAGCGGCGCGACCTCGACCAGGTCGCACGCACCTGCCGTCCGAAGGACCGTGATCAGATGGCCGAGCGGATCGGTCTCCGTCATCGGCGCCCGCAGGTCGGTGACCAGAAAGTGTTCGGCGACGAGCTGACGCAGCAATCTCTCGATGCGCTCAGGGTCCGCGGCGATGAACGCCTCGTTCAGCCTGTCGGCCAGCTCAGCGAAGCGCACCGGATCGCGGGCGGCATCCCGCACGAGCCGAACCGGCGGAGTAAGAGGGATCTCCGCCTGGCCGTCCGTGTGAGGCACGATCAACCGCCCCGCCCGCTCGACGACGAGACCGCTGAACACGACGGTCACCCGCTCCAGCAGTGGGCCCGTTTCCAGACGGTCGATGACCTCGCCCAGCCACGCAGCGTCCACCCGAGCCGTCGACCTGTGGCGATCCCCGAAGCGCACCGTCCCCACCTGGCCAAACATGGCCGGTGCGACACCTGCGAACAGCGCGAACGGCGTCGCCCGCCCCTCCGCGCGCAGCAGGTATCGCACCACCGTTGCCGCGGCGGCGCGCAGCCGTCGGTCTGTGACCGGCTGCCCGGCCACGATCTGCTCGACCCGGGCAGCCAATGCGCTGCTGGCGAGCGCGACTGGCCCCCGGGCCGCCGGCCAGACCTGCGCCAACCACTCTCTGCACGCTGCCGGGTCCTCCAACACCGGCCAACACGCCACGCTGCCCGGCGCGTTCGTCGCTGCGCGCAGCAACGCAGGACCGGCCGGCCGGTACAGCGCCCCGCCCATCGGCATCGTCCCTTCCCCAGCCTTCGTCAAATCCGCGTCCCGTGCCGCCCCGACGTCGTCGGGGCGGCACGGCGACGACCCGCGTTTACGAACTGGCGCACGCCGACGGACAGGTCGACGAGCAGCCGTCCGAGGTGTCGCAGTCGTCGCTCGCCACGCACGTGCTGTCATCGACGACGGTGATCGGCAGGTCGAACCAGTCGGCCGGCGCCGGACCCGATGGGCCGACTTCCTGCACGATGGACATCCACGTCTCCTCTCAGCGCCGTTCCCCGGTGTACCTGCCGACCATCCCTGAGCACCACGCTCACAACGTGCATTCGCTTCGGGACGGCGCAGGGCCGGGAGTTACCATGCCGGCCTTCGGCGGTAACGAGAGGTAACAATGCCTCGCCCACGGCGCAAGGTCATTCCCCCGGTGGCGAAGTTTTCTCTTCGCGCCTTGTCCGGTCGCTGACCTGGGAAGATGACCTCCGCCATGTTGGTGTGTTCGGCCAGACACGCCGGGATACATGCCCGGTCGTTCGGGTGCCAGGCGCGGCCTGAGCGCAGCGGACCTTCGTCTCAGTGTGTAGCCGCTTCACCCCGCAGCCCGGTTCTCCGGTGGCCGATGAAGCCGGGAGTAGGGCATGGTCAGCGACCAGTCAGGCCGAGCGCGTCGAGGTGGGCGCTCATCAGGCTGGTCAGGCTGTCCAGGAGCCGTTTGCCCTTCTCCGCGGTAGCGAGCGAGGGACGGCCGATCACGCCTGTCTGCGTGTACGCCGTCATGCCGTGGACGAGGAGGTGCGGTCGGGGGCCGCCTCCCTCGTCGGCAGTCTCCCAGCCGGGCCGGACGAGGTCGGGGTGCACGTGCAGAAGGATGGAGGTCTCCAGCTCGCCGGCGTGCATGTCGTCGTGGGCGTCGGTCTCCAACTCGGCAGCGGCGCGGGCCGCCGCCCAATCTGACCGTCCAGGGAACAGCGTCATGCTCGGCCCGCCGATGTTGGCCTCCTGAACGATGTTGTTCAGGACGTAGTTGCCCCCATGACCGTTGACGAGCACCACCGCGGCGACGCCGGAACGACCCAGAGAGCTGGCGACGTCGCGGATGACCGAGGTCAGAGTCACCGACGAGATGCTCACCGTTCCCGGGTACGAGGCGTGCTCATGGGAGCACGAGAACGTGATCGGCGGGAGCAGGAACAGGCCGTACGCATCGGCCGCAGCTTCGGCGATCGTCTGGGCGATCAACGTGTCTGTCGTGAGGGGGAGGTGAACGCCGTGTTGCTCGAAGCTGCCCACCGGCAACACGGCCGCCCGCGCGTCGACTCGCTCCGCCTCGGCGCTGGTCGCCGTGGTGATCATAGGAATGGCTGTCTCCTCGTCGCAGCGTTAACGACCTGGCGAGCGGCGAGGAACTGGCCGACCTCGACCACCCGATCGGCTCCCGCGAGCGCTCCCGCCATGCTGCCGAGTACCAAGTCAGCGCGCGCCGATCCGGTGGCCTGGGCGAGTTCCAACGCACGCAGGCCCTCAGCTCCCGCCTCGGCCAAGCGCCCGGCAGCGGTATGCGCGTCCGCCAACCATGCCCGCCACATCACCTCATCCTGACGCAGCCCGGCCGGCCAGGCCGCCAGCACCTCGTCCAGTAGCCTTGTCGCCCCGTCCAGGTCGCCGACCAGCCGCCGGCAGTGACCTTCGTATGCCGCCACGTAGAGGTCCGTGCAGTGCCCATCCAACGGGTCCGGGTCGCGTTCAGCACCAGCCAGCAGCCGAACCGCCTGACGGACCGCAGCACGGGAGGCTGCGGTGTCGCGGTTGAGGGCATG
>NZ_CDWRCM010000106.1:12437-12917 GCF_977927585.1 Frankia sp. CcWB2
CCCGTGCGCCTGCCGGACGAGACACAGCGCGGCGGTACACGCACTGCTGGAATCGAGGGCCGCCGCACCTTCTCCCAGCGCGATAGCTTCCCCGCCACGTCCCTGATCAGCCGCCTGCTGAGCCCGTCGCATCAGGACATAGCTCGCGGTGCGACGGTCGCCAGCCTCGGTCGCCTGGCTAAACGCCAACTCGGCCCACTTCCGCGCAGCACCCGGACGTCCGAGGCTGTCGGCAAGCCAGGAAAGAAACTCCGACCACCGAGCCTGGACCGCGAGCAACCGATGGCCCTCGACCGTTGACGCCGGGCGGAACGCATCGAGCACTTCAAGCTGACCCTGGACCAGGCTCCACACCGAGCCGGCCCCACTGTCGTTGACTCTCCCCGCGATCAGACTCAGTAGATCGACCCAATGCTTCACCGGATCGGCGGTGCCAATGGCCAGCGGTTGATTGAACACATCCGACTCAGACACAGGATA
>NZ_CDWRCM010000106.1:13318-13965 GCF_977927585.1 Frankia sp. CcWB2
GAGATGGTTCGCGAGTCTGATGCTCTCGACCGCGATCCCGGTAGTCCTCAGCGAGGAGACAGCACCGAGAACCGCTTCCCACACCGTCCTGTCCTCAGAGCCATGGTGCGTGATGGGTGGCAGCCCTTTGTGGAGCTGGCTGATAACCATCAGATCCGCTGGCATCATGGTCTCGCGGTCTTCAAGATCGAGAAGGTTGTGGATGCTGGTGCCGTAGACCTCGGCGAGCAAGGCCAAAAGCTGGGGCGTAGGCCGGCGCCGGAGTGGAACCGGCCAGTTCTCCAGTTCGCTGAGCCAGGGCGCGGTGCGCGTGGCGGCGCCGTCGGGGTCGAGGCCGATGCGGGCGGCGTGAGCGTTGATGTGATCAACCGCTTGCTGCTGGGTCCAACCATGGGCGACCCGGTGAGCGGCGCGGGGACGGTACTTGTAACGGCGGGCGAACTCGATCGCGATCTCGTCGTGGGACATGCCGACCGCGCGCATCCGCGCTCGCAGCTCGTCCTGCTCCGCCCGCTGGCTCGGCCTACTCACGGTGCGTCCTCTCCGGGCCTGCTCGCCGGACCGCCGTCGGTCCGCCATTTCGGGAGCGTGCAGATCATCGCCAGAGTAATGGGTCCGCCACTGTCGGGCCGGGGCCAACGGCCGAA
>NZ_CDWRCM010000106.1:14073-15764 GCF_977927585.1 Frankia sp. CcWB2
CCTGTGCCGCGCCAGCCATCTCTTGTTCGCCGGGCTCGGAGGAAGTGTCTGATTACTCGGCGCGCCGGCCGGCGCTTTCGCCTGCGAGGTGCGTTCCGAGGCCAATGATCACTCCGTTGCAAGGTGGAGCCACGTGAGACCCTTCAACCAGGCAGGGCACCAACCATGATGATCACTTGGCGTGGTGGTGTGCGTCATTCCCTGCTGGCCGAATGTTTCCTTCGTAGCGTCATCGCCGGGCTGAGCTGCGGAAATGGCATGAGGTCCTGCGATCTGTTCGGCGCTGGAGGGTCCATCTGTTCGCGCGAATCAGACCGCGTGATGCTCGTGGACACCACTGCCCGGTCGCGGATACGCTCGGCCATGGTGGTCTCCGCCCGGGCGGGCAGCGCGGCGAAGTCGATGATTCTGGTGGTGGGCAGCCTGGTGTCGCGGCCGGGGGTGGCCGGTGCGGCACTGATGTCGGGGTGCTGTCAAGGGGCCGCAGAGGTCTTCGGGGTCACCGGCGGACAGCGGCAATGTGCCGACGAGTGTCGCGGCCGTCAGCCGCTCACCGGGTAGCCGCCTCGGCGGCGGGTCGCCGGGTGATGCGCAGATCGGCCCGGGCCAGGACGGCCGGCATGTTCCGGATCGCGTCGCGGTCCCGATCACGGTCCTCTTCGGTCAGCTCCTCCCAGTCCACCATCGACGGGTGACGCTTGTCCGGACCGAGATCCTCGCGCACCGGACCATAGGAGTAACCCTGCCGTTCCTTGTGCTGCCACCACCGGTCGTGCTCGGCCCGGGCGAGCTCCTCGACTTCGGCGGCGGACAGCGAAAAAGGATCGACAGCCGGATCGACGTCGTGCTCGGCCGGCGTGAACACCCAGCCACGGTTACGCAGCACCGTCTCGTAATGAGCCGCCTGATCACGGTTGGCTTCCCGCAGCGTCTCGGAGAGCTCCGCCCAGGGCCGCAGCCCGGGCCTCGATCCGGCCGCGTGCCGTTTACCGAGCTCATGCTCCAGATAGCGGTCGTGGATCGCCCGGGCGAGCAGCTCCACCAACTCCCCGTCGCCCAGGACCGACGGCGTGCCGCCGGCGCCGCCGTCCCCGCCCGCCGCATCGGCCCAGATCGGGCGCGAGGCCCCGATCGGCCGTAGAGCATCCACGCGGACTCCACGCACGGCACGCCTGGCTGTGATCATGACCGGATGTCTCCCTCAGAAACAGACGGTGGACGACGTCCGAACGATCGGCGCCACGAAAACGCTAACCGAGTCCCTTGCTGTCGGTATAGGGATTGCGAGTCCTATGCCCGACATCGGACCCGGCTCGGGCGCCGAAGTCGGCACCGGCGGGACGGTCCCAGGCCCGCCCGGCCAGCGCGGCCAGCACCGCAGCCAAGGCTAAGGCGCCGAACACCTGGACCAGCGGCCCGAACGCCCCCTGCCCGGATCCGGGCTGGCTGCCCGGATCCGCCGCCACCCCGATTCCCGCGCCGATCATGGCGACCGCGGCGGAGAGGCCCGGCACCGCGGGCCAGCGCCGACCGACCAGGACGAACACCGGTACGGCCAGCGCCACCGGGCCCGCCACCAGCGCCACCGCCAGCATGGCGAGCACCGTCCACCCCACACCGGCTACCGGCGGGGACACCGCCAGCCGGCCCAGCCGGCGCGGCTGGCCCGGGCGGCGCGGCTGGCCCGGGCG
>NZ_CDWRCM010000107.1:0-3458 GCF_977927585.1 Frankia sp. CcWB2
CACGCCCGTCGAGCTCGCTTTTCCCGATCACCACAACTGCGCCGGACGGCTGTCTAACCCTGGCTCCACCCTGCGGACCCTGTTCGAACGGACCGGCGCCCCAGCCGACTCCGACGAGGCGATCGAGACCGGCCGGGCCGCCGTCGCGGACACCCCCACCGACGGGAGAAGCCGGGGTGGCCCTGGGGCGCCTGGGTTGGTCCGGGCCTGGCTGCCCTGATACTGGGTAGTGAGGCTGGCGCCATGACCGACACCACTGACACGGCGGCCACCGCCGTTGACGGCGGCCTGGTGACCGCCATCCCGGCTTCCTGAACCACTCCCGCCGAACCGGGCGGCGTGCGTGCTGCCTGGTACCGGCATGGCCAGGCAGCACGCCCCTCAGCCAGCCACAATCGCGGCATGAGCCCAGCGAGTAGCCTGAGCGACTTCCTGCGGACCCGCCGCGCCCGCTTGCATCCATCGACCGATGGGCCCGCCGGCCCCCTCCTCGCGCAGCTGATCGGTGAGCTGTCGACAACGGACCCCGCGGGCGTGCCGTCGGGCAGGCCGACCGCGGCGCTGTGGACGTCGACGTGCATGACCCGGTTGGCCCCGTTCGGTGTCACCGGCCGCCCGCGGCGCCGCGGCGGGCGAACTCCTCCTGGGTGAGGTGTTCCGGGCAGTCGACCCGGATGTCGGACGGCCCGAGGCGGTAGTCGAAGAACGCGCAGCGGTGAACGGTGGGTTGGGTGCGGCGGGTGGGCCGGGCGTGGCAAGGCGCGGGTTCGAAGCGCCGGCAGGTGGTACACGTGCGCGTCACGCTGATCAGGTGTTCGGCGTGCAGGCGTTCCAGCAGGTCCAGGAGGGTTGCGAGCAGCTGCTCGCCGTCCGGGCGGGGGATCCTGGCGGTCGCCACCTCGACCGGGGCGGTCCACCGGGAGACCGCGTGCGCGGTCTGCTGGCCGTCGGCGGTGAGGTGGAGCCGGTAGTGACGCCGGTCGGCGGGGTCCTGCTGGCGGCCAACGAGCCCTTTGCGGCGCAGGGCCGCCACGGCGTCGCTGACGGTGGGGTCGGCCACGTCGAGTTCACGTGCCAGTGCGCTGGTTCGGGCCGCCGGGGGTGGTCCCGCGTAGAGGCGGGCGAGGACCCGAAGCTGGGTGGGGGACAGGTCGTGTGCCTCGGCCGAGCGGCGGGCGAGCACCTGCAGGGCCTCGCCGATCCGGTCGAGGGCGGCCACGATCTTCGCGTCGAGCCCGGGGTGGCGTTCCTCGGGGGTGCCGGGCGGCCTCACGCGCGCGGTCCGAACGCCGCGTGTATCGCCAGCACCGCTGCCTCCTGCCGTTGGGACTTTCCCGGGTTCGCGACGGCCGACCCGCCGCGAGGGTCGTGACGGGGAACGTCGGAACCCGCGAGTGGACCTTAGCAATCCGATCCGCCCGGACCGGATCGTTAGGAGTCCTTGACATCAAGGGTCGTCCCGCACATAGTTCTCCTTGTCGACTGAAATTGTCGAGATGGCGGCCGGTGCCGGGTTGGGCCGTGCGGCGCGTGAGCGTTGCCGGACCGGGCGGGTCCGGTCCGCGTCCGTGGGGGAACACCAAGGAGGCGAGCATGCCGAAGCTTGCCCGCAGTGACTGGTACGACCTGGCCCGCGACACCAACTGGTCGTTTGGTTACGTGTCCGAGCAGGACGTCTTCCCAGAGGAGCTGTCGGGGACGGGCCGGGTCTCATCCGAGGAGTGGCTGGCCTGGGACGAGCCATACAAGATCACTTATCGGGAGTACGTGCACAACCAGGTGACGAAGGACACCACGACGTACTCGGTCAAGAACGCGATCGCCCGCTCGGAGCTGTTCGAGAAGCTCGACCCGGGATGGAAGTCGGTGATCCTGGCGCACTATGGCGCGATCACGATGCCGGAGTACCTCGCCTCCATCGGTGAGGCGCGGATGGGCCGGTTCGGGCGGGCGGCGGCGTGGCGCAATACGGCGACGTTCGGCACGCTCGATGAGGTCCGGCACGGCCAGATCCAGGCGTTCTTCCCCTATGGGTTGATCGGGAAGGAGCCGCGGGCCGACTGGGCGCTCAAGGCGTTCCACACGAACGAGTGGATCGTGCTCGCGGTCCGGCAGCTGTTCGACGACATGTTCGTCGCCAACGACGCGCTGTCGATCGCGCTGCAGCTCACCTTCACCCTTGAAACCGGTTTCACGAACCTGCAGTTCCTCGGCATGGCAGCCGACGCGATCAAGGTGGGTGACCTGGAGTTCGGCTCGCTGATCTCCAGTATCCAGACGGACGAGGCCCGCCATGCCCAGCAGGGCGAGCCGACCATCAAGATCCTTGCCGAGGGCGGCCACAAGGACTGGGGCCAGTTCCTCATCGATCACATGTTCTGGCGGTCATGGCGGGTGTTCGCGCTGCTGACCGGCCTGTCGATGGACTACTACACCCCGCTCGAGCATCGGACGATGTCGTTCAAGGAATTCATCGAGGAGTGGGTGATCAAGCAGTTCTCCGACCAGTTCCGGGACTTCGGTCTGGAGTATCCGTGGTACTGGGAGGAGTTCGTCAACGAACTCACCTGGTACCACCACGCGATCCACCTCGGGGTGTGGAACTGGCGGCCGACGGTCTGGTGGAACCCGGACGCCGGCGTCTCGGCGGACGAGCGGGTGTGGCTGGAGGAGAAGTACCCGGGCTGGAACCGTACGTTCGGCAAGTACTGGGACGTCATCGGCGACAACATCCGCGCGGGGAAGGGCGAGGCCACCTTCCCGGAGACGCTGCCGTTGGTGTGCAACCTGTGCCAACTGCCGATCGTGCGGGCCGCCGGCGTGGAGGCCGGCGCGCTGGCCTCGGCCGCTCCGCTGCGCCACACCCACGGGGGCCGTGACTACCTGTTCTGCTCGGAACCCTGCAAGTGGATCTTCACGCAGCGTCCGGAGCGGTTCGCCGGGCACCGGTCGCTGGTGGACCGGTTCCTCGCCGGCGAGATCAGCCCGCCCGACCTCGGCGGCGTGCTCGCCTACATGGGGCTGTCGCCGTCCGAGCAGGGACAGGACGCCACCGGCTACGCCTGGGCACAGGCCGCGGCGGCGGGCGCAACCGGCGCCAGGGCGGCACGGCGATGACCCCCGGGGCGCAGGAGCACTCCCACGAGCACGTCTACGTCCACGTCCACGTCCACGAGCACTCCGAGGGGGCCCGATGGCTCTGCTGCCGCTGAGCGCGGTTTTCGAGCACGACTTCGTGTCGCTGCTGGTGGCGGTGGACGACGCCGACACCGTCGAGGCCGTCGGCCAAAAGATCGCTCACCACGTCGTGGGCCGGCGTCTGCCGGCCAGCGACGCGCCGGTGGGGGTCCGCCACAACGGTCGGGTGCTCGCCCGCGAGGCGCGCATCGGCGAGGCCGGCGTCGGCCCGCTCGACCATGTCGAAGCCTTCTTCGATGAGTAGCGCGTCGGCGGGTGGC
>NZ_CDWRCM010000107.1:3603-9242 GCF_977927585.1 Frankia sp. CcWB2
GCACCGCAGTGGCGTGGACCGACGTCGCCTCGCTGGACGAGGTGTGGGAAGGCGACGTGCTCGAGGTGACCGCGGGCGCCGAGCAGGTGCTGCTGGCGCACCTGCCCGGCGGGGCGCTACGGGCGTACCAGGCGGTGTGTCCGCACTCGCGATTCCCGCTGGTCAACGGCGCCGTCAAGGACGGGGTGCTCACCTGCGCCGCGCACCACTGGGAGTTCGACCTGGCGACCGGCGAGAGCCTCAACCCGAGCGACTGCCGGCTGTACAGCTTCCCGGTGCGCGCCGACGGCGAGCGGATCATTGTCGGGATCCCACCCGACGGCCGACGTCACTACAACCGGTGCCGTGGCGCTGCGACCGCGGCACCGACGGGGAGACGATTTTCATGACCGCCGACTCCAGCCGCCTGGTAGGCCCCATCGTCCGCGGATTCGACCCGGACGTCGTCGAGGCACTGCACGCCGCAATCGAGAAGGACAACCCCGACCAGATGCTGGTCGTGGAGGACCGCAACGGCTACGTGCGCATCAACGCGCCCCGCTTCCTGCGGGTCACCCGCGCCAGCCTGGAGGAGGCCGCCGGCCGGTCCGTCCCGCTCGCCACCCTCGAACCCGCCCTCGCCGGCTTTGCCGGGCGGATGCGGTACGTGAGCGACGACGAACTCGTCTGGTACCTGGACCGGAAGGACTGAGGATGACTACCGCCCCCACGGCGAGGCCCCTGCGCACTTGGAGTGTGTTCGACGGGGCCCGCCGCAAGCCGAACGAGTACGAGACCGTCACCGGCCACTTTCACTACCACTTCGGGCGGCAGCCGGCCCCGTTCGACCTTGATCCTGACAGTCCGATCAACCGGTGGTACCTACGCTACCGCGAGGGCTCGCCGCTGCGGGGCGTGGACTGGGAGGCGTTCCGCGACCCCGCCCAGCTCAACTACCGCCGCTACATCGCTCTGCAGCACGACCGGGAGATCTACGCCGAAGGCGTCGTCGACCACTTCGAGGCCCTCGATGCGGATGCCGGCCTGAACCCGGCCTGGGTGGGTGTCCTCGCGCGGCTTTACCTGCCCGCCCGCTACCTGTTCCACGTGTTGCAGATCACCAGCCTGTACGTCGGCCAGCTCGGACCCAGCGCCTACGTCAGCAACGCCGCGTTCTTCCAGGCCGCCGACGAACTGCGCGCCCTGCAGTGGATCGCCTACCGGGCCAAGGCTCTGTCGTTGGTCCATGGCGCCGACCTCGCCGACAGCCGGGCCACCCGACGGTTCTGGGAAGAAGACCCGGCCTGGCAACCCGCCCGGGAGGCGCTGGAGCGGTTGCTGGTCGCCTACGACTGGGCGGAGGCCTTCACGGCGCTGAACCTCGTCGTCAAGCCGGCGCTCGACACCCTGCTCAAGACCGCCCTCCCCGACCTCGCGGACGCCAACGGCGACGGCCTCACCGCCCAACTGCTGCGCGAGTCCGGCGTCGACGGCGCCCGCAGCCGGGCGTGGAGCGCGGCCCTGGCCCGCCACGCCATCGCCGAACGGCCCGACAACGCCGCGGTTCTCGCCGTCTGGGAAGAAAGCTGGCGCCCCCGCGCGGAGACGGGCGTCGCGGGCCTGGCGGCCGGGTTCGGCGATGCCCCGAACCCGGCCAGCCCGGCCGAGGTCACCGCCACCGTCGCCGCGACCACCGCGGCGTTCCGTGCCTCCTGGACCGGCACGGCGGACCCCGCCTGAACCTGCGGATCCCGCCTGAACCTCCGGCCTCCACCACCGATCCGCCCCCCGGAAGGACCCATGTCCGTCACCGACGACTACCTGACCAACAACGCCGCCTACGCGAAGACCTTCGCCGGGCCGCTTCCGCTGCCGCCGTCCAAGCACATCGCCGCCGTCGCCTGCATGGACGCACGGCTCAACGTCTACGCGATCCTCGGCCTGGGCGACGGCGAGGCTCACGTCATCCGCAACGCCGGCGGCGTCGTCACCGACGACGAGATCCGTTCCCTCGCGATCAGCCAGCGCCTGCTCGGCACCCGCGAGATCATCCTGATCCACCACACCGACTGCGGCATGCTGACCTTCACCGACGACGATTTCAAACGCTCGATCCAGGACGAGACCGGGATTAAACCGGAATGGGCCGCGGAGTCGTTCACCGACCTGACCGAAGACGTACGCCAGTCGATCGCGCGGATCAAGGCGAGTCCGTTCATCCCGCATACCGGCGCCATCCGTGGCTTCATCTTCGATGTTGCCACCGGACTGCTCGCCGAAGTCGCGTGATATCCGCCTGCCGCACCCTGCTGTTCAGCGCCTTCGAGTATCGACTCACCATTATCGGTATCACCGTCGGTTCTTTCTGACGACACCGGACTTCGTCCGCCGTCGGGGTGCTTCGGGGATCAGTACCGTCGATCCGCGAAGCACCTCCGGGGGGAGCCAGGTGAGTGGGGCCGGCGGGAGGCGCCGGAGCCGATAATTCCCGGCCCGACCCGCCGGCCCCACCCGTCACCTGGTCAGTGGGTCAGCCGCGCTTGCGGCCGGACTCGCCGAGAGTGATCTGGTCGCCGTTGACGATGCCGGCCCGGCGCAGCGCCTCGGCGATCGCGCCGTCCGGCACACTGGATCCGCTGCGGCCACCGGAACCCCCGCGGCCACCGGAACCGTTCCTGCCACCGGAACCGCCACGACCGCCCATGCCACCGCGTCCGCCGGAACCGCCAGCGCCACCGGCACCACCGGCACCGCGACCGCCGGCACCACCACGTTCGCCACTCGCGGTGCCCCGGCCGCCATCCCGCTGATCACCACGATCACGGCTCCCGCCGCGTCCGGCGCCCGCACCCGCGGCTCCCCGCCGGTCACCCTCGCCGTCCCGGCGACCCGGACCCCCGGCACCGGCCTCGTCGTCCAGCCGCAGCGTCAGCGAGATCCGCTTGCGTGGGATGTCGACGTCGAGAATCTTCACCGTCACGATGTCGCCGGGCTTGACGACCTCGCGCGGATCGCTGACGAAGTTCTTCGACATCGCCGACACGTGCACCAGGCCGTCCTGGTGAACGCCGATGTCGACGAAGGCCCCGAACGCGGCGACGTTCGTGACGGTTCCCTCCAGGGTCATGCCGGGGACCAGGTCCGCGAGCGTCTCGATCCCCTCGGTGAATGCCGCCGTCCTGAAGGCCGGCCGCGGGTCACGGCCGGGCTTCTCCAGCTCGGCGAGGATGTCGGTGACGGTCGGCAGGCCGAAGGTGTCGTCGACGAACTCGCTCGGCTTCAGGGCTCGCAGGACCGCGCCGTTGCCGATAAGGGAGCCGAGGTCGCCGCCGGTCGCCGCGAGGATGCGCCGCACCACCGGGTAGGACTCGGGGTGCACGCTGGAGGCGTCCAGCGGATCGTCCCCGCCGGGGATGCGCAGGAAGCCGGCGCACTGCTCGAACGCCTTCGGCCCGAGGCGGGGGACGTCCTTCAGTGCGGCCCTGGTCTGGAACGGCCCGTGCGTGTCGCGGTGGCGCACCACGCTCTCCGCGAGGCTTGCCCCGATTCCGGACACCCGGGTCAGCAGCGGGGCAGACGCGGTGTTGACGTCCACCCCCACCGCGTTCACGCAGTCCTCGACCACCGCGTCCAGGGATGACGACAGCCGGGACTCGGACAGGTCGTGCTGGTACTGCCCAACCCCGATCGACTTCGGGTCGATCTTCACCAGCTCCGCGAGCGGGTCCTGCAGCCGCCGGGCGATCGACACGGCCCCGCGCAGCGAGACGTCGAGCCCGGGGAGCTCCGCCGCGGCATAAGCGGACGCCGAATACACCGACGCCCCCGCCTCCGACACTGTCACCTTCGTCAGCGACAGCTCCGGGTGCCGGCGGATGAGGTCCTCGGCGAGCTTGTCGGTCTCCCGGGAGGCCGTCCCGTTCCCGATCGAGATCAGGTCGACGCGGTGCTCCCGGGCGAGCCGGGCCAGGGTGGTGATCGACTCGTCCCACCGCCGTGCCGGGACGTGCGGATGAATGGTGTCGGTGGCGACCACCTTGCCGGTCGGGTCGACCACGGCGACCTTCACTCCGGTGCGGTACCCCGGGTCGAGACCCATGGTCGCCCGGGTCCCGGCCGGCGCCGCGAGCAGCAGGTCACGCAGGTTCGCCGCGAACACCCGCACGGCGGTGTCCTCGGCGGCCGTCCACAGCCGCATCCGCAGATCGACGCCGAGGTGCACAAGGATGCGGGTGCGCCAGGCCCAGCGGACCGTGTCGAGGAGCCACCGGTCCGCCGGCCGGCCCGCGTCGGAGATCCCGAACGTCTCGGCGATCCGCGTCTCGTAGTCGGTCGGCCCGGGCGGCGGGGCGGCGTCCGGCTCCGCCGGCACGCCCGGTTCGAGGGCCAGGTCGAGAATCTCCTCCTTCTCCCCCCGGAACGCCGCGAGGATGCGGTGCGACGGCAACGAGGTGAACGGCTCGGAGAAGTCGAAGTAGTCCGAGAACTTCGCCCCCGCCTCCTCCTTACCCTCCCGGACCCGGGAGACCAGGACACCACGCGACCACATTCGCTCGCGCAGCGTGCCGATCAGGTCAGCGTCCTCGGCGAACCGTTCGACGAGGATCGCCCGCGCCCCCTCCAGCGCGGCACCCGCGTCGGCCACGCCCTTCTCCGGATCGACGTAGGCCGTCGCTGTGGCGTACGGGTCGAGCGAGGGGTCGCCCAGCAGGCTCTCCGCCAGCGGTTCGAGGCCGGCCTCCCGGGCGATCTGCGCCCTGGTCCGCCGCTTCGGCTTGAAGGGCAGGTAGATGTCCTCCAACCGGGCCTTGGAGTCGGCGGCGAGGATCTGCGCCTCCAGGGCGTCGTCCAGCTTGCCCTGCGACCGGATCGACTCGAGGATCGCGCCGCGCCGATCCTCTAGCTCCCGCAGGTAACGCAGCCGTTCCTCCAGCGTGCGCAGCTGCGTGTCGTCGAGGGTGCCGGTCGCCTCCTTGCGGTAGCGGGCGATGAAGGGCACGGTGGCACCACCGTCGAGCAGGTCGACCGCCGCCGTCACCTGCCCCTGGCGCACGCCGAGCTCCTCGGCGATCCGCTGATGGATGGACTGCTGCGGGACAGATGTCGTCGTCACAATCCCTGATCCGCCTTCTCGTCGATCTTCGGTCGCCGGGCCGGGGGCCGGCCGCGTCGTCGTCGCTCGGGCGCCGTGCGGTGAGACCCGCGCCGACGCTCTGACTGCGAGACTACGGGTGATCACGCGGTTTTCCGCCCGCGGGCGGCGGTCCCGGCGCGGGTTCCCGCGTTCCCGCAGCCTCCTGGTTTCGAGCGCAGGCCTCCTGGTCTCGGGCATCGTCCCCGCGTGGCGCGGTTACGGCGGCGACCGGCCCGGCCCGGCGTGGCCCGCCTGGCCGGAGAACCGGTTCCGGGGTGGCCGGGTCGTTTCTGCTACCAGCTCTGATGAGCTGGGCGGTCTGATTGTGTTGCGGTGTATATCCCATTGGTTCGGCATGACCTACGATGTGCCCGTGCACACTGGGGACGGGGCTGCCGGCGCGGGCCGCGTGTATTCTCGGCATTCCGCCGCCGAGGTCGCGGTGAGTGGCCGGACGGGCTCCCGTGGGGGCGACCCGCGCTTTGCCGCGTCGGGCCGCGAGGTGAGCCGCGGGAGTACCCTGGGC
>NZ_CDWRCM010000107.1:9676-13432 GCF_977927585.1 Frankia sp. CcWB2
CCATCTGTGGCCCGATCGCCGGTGGAAGTGGGCTCGACGGGATTCGCCACGAGGCTTTCCTGTATCAGGGCGACGCCGGTTTCCTCAGCGCAACGCACGATTTCGTGCTCGCCGGGCTCGCGGCCGACGAGGCCGTCCTGGTCGCCGTGACACAGGCGGATACGCCAGTTACGCGCCGCCCTCGGTCGGGCCGCGCAGCGCGTCTCTTTTCTCGACATGGCCGAGCTCGGTCGTAATCCGGCCCGGATTATTTCGGCCTGGCAGGATTTTCTGGACCTCGGTGTCGAACGCGGTCGGCTGGTACGGGGGATCGGCGAGCCGATATGGCTGGACCGGTCCGGCCCGGAGCGGCGAGCATGCATGCTGCACGAGGCGTTGCTCAACGAGGCGTTCGCCGCGCCGCCGGCGTGGCGGCTGCGGTGCCTCTATGCTGTGGGCCGGATCGACTCGCCGCTCGTCGACGAGATCTGGCGCACCCATCCCGTGGTGGTGGAGGGCGGGCTGGGCCGGGTCAGTTCCCGGTATCGATCGCCCGGGTCCGTCGTCGGGGGTCCGGGCCCCGACCCACTGGCCGAGGCCCTGCCGGACCTCGGCGTTCCCCGCATCAAGTTTGCCTTCGGCCCGCACGACCTGGGGCATGTCCGCGCCGAGATGACCCGGGTCGCCTTGGCCCGGGGCCTGGGCGCCGAGCGGACCGGCGAGTTCGAGCTGGCCGTGCACGAGGTCGCCACGAACAGCGTGCACCACGGCGGGGGCCATGGAGTGGTCCGCATCTGGACGGACGACGCCTGCCTGATCTGCGAGGTCCGCGACGGCGGCCGGCTGTACGACCGGTTGGCCGGACGCCGCCGCCCGGACCTGTCCCTGGGCGGCGGCCGCGGGCTGTGGCTCGTCAACCAGTTGTGCGATCTCGTCCAGCTCCGGTCGACCTGGGTTGGCACGACCGTGCGGATGTATATGTACGTCTAAGGAGTCGAAATGAAATAACTTGCGCGTTTCGAACCCTCCACAGGCCTGTGACCTGCGATGATGCTCTCGATCACGTATTTGTTACTTCATTACGTCCCCTAACAGGCTTCGCCCCAGCCCGGCCAAGAATTTTCGGAAAGGTCAAAACTTGCCGGAAAGGTCAGGGCCTGCCAGAAAAGTTGTTGTCCCATTTCGAGCCGGCAGTGGGCTTGGCCACGGGCACGTTGAGCGCCCCCATGGACGCGAGACGGGTCCGCTGCGCGACGGACTCGTCCGCGGACAGTTCGTCCGGCGGCCCCACGTTTACCGGAACGGGAAGCAGGCCCGGCCGCGCCAGGATCTTGGTGGCGACGGAGGGGGAATGCGCCCCTGCCTTGCCGGTCTCGGTCTCGACCGAGCCCGAGGCGCCATGGGCGGCCTTATCGTCACGACCGTCGATCATCCGCCCCGCCTCGACGGGCGCGACCACGGGTTCCTCATCAATCGCGGGGTCGCGGCGAGCGGCGCCGTTCGGATCGATCTCGACCGCCGGATCGGCCGGCTCACCGGCGGGCGGGCGCGGGACCGGGGCGGAGCGGTCCGCCGACCCGGCCGACCCGATCGGGTCCGGCTCGCCGGCCGTGTCCGGTGGGCCGGGCAGGCTCGGTGGGCCGGCGGGCAGGCTTGGCGGGCCGGGCAGGTTCGGTGGCGGCGGGGCCGACGCGGGAAGCATGGTGGAGAGATCGTCGAGGAACAGGTCATCGAGCTCGGCAGCAGCGATCCTGACGGCGACCGAGTCCCACGCGGGTAGCCTGGGCGACCCGGCCGGCCTGGCCTCGAGGCCAGGCACCCGCCCCGGCGGTAGCGGAGGTGGTTCCGTGACCACGCTGTCCGCGTCTCCTCGCACGGTGACCGCGTCCGGCCCGAGGGTGTCTGTTCCCGCGGCGGCGTCCGTTCCCGCGGCCGCGAAGGCGGACCTGGTGAACGCGGGGATGGTCGGCGCCAGATCATCCGCTAGCCGAGGGCTCGCTTTGTTCCCCCGGCGCAGGATCGCGGACAGCGGATTTCGCGGGGCCGACGGGGACGCCTGGGAACCTGGCGCTGGCGCGGCCGACTCCCTGATGTGGTCACTGAGGAAGATCGGGATCGCGGCCAGGGTCAACCAGTTCCGGGTCAGTTCCGCCGCCGCTGCCCGGGCGAGTTCCACCGCGAAGATCTCGGCGGACCGCGGCCGTTCGGACGGATCCTTCGCGAGGGTGCGCGCGACCGCCTCGCGGATCCGCGGTGGCACACTATGCGGTGGCACACTATACGGCAGGGCCGGTGTGGCTTCGAGGTGCAGGCGGCCCAGTTCCGCGACTCCGATTCCGCGTGTGTCGAAGGCCGGGCGACCGGCCAGGAGCTCGAACATGACCAGTCCGAGCGAGTACAGGTCCATGGTCGGGCCGAGTGGCTTTCCCAGCCATTGCTCCGGGGCCATGTAACGCGGCGTGCCAGCGAAGTTGTCGGTCCTGGCGGTGCCGTCCTCGGTCATCCTGGCGATGCCGAAGTCCGTCATCTTCGGCATCCCGCTCTCGGCGAACAGCACATTCTCCGGCTTGACGTCCCGATGCAGGATTCCCGCGCTGTGCGCGGCATCGAGTGCGCCGGCGAGCGCCAGGCCCAGGGCACATGCCGTCTCGATCCGCAGCATCCTGTGCCGGAGGATCTGGCCCAGTGTGCCGCCCGCGAGCAGCTCCATGACGATGGCCACGCCGTTGTCGGCCTCGACGTAGTCGTAGACCTGCACGACGTGCGGGTGGTCGAGGGCGGCGAGCATGCGCGCCTCGCTGTCGAAACTTTCAGTGCTGGATCGGTCACCTTGGATGACCTTGATTGCCACCTCCCGGTCAAGTCGCCGATGCCGAGCCGCGATGACCAGGCCGGAACCGCCTTGGCCGAGGACCGTACCGATCTCATAAGCTGGCAAAGCCGTGCCCAGCCAGTCCCCGATGAAGATCAATCTAACCCCAGTCGTGCTCCGCTTCCCCCTGGCATCGATTATTCTAATCGGACCTCGATCAACCACTGTGGTCGTTGCGGCTGTTCGGGCAGGGGGAGAGCGGACGGATGCGCGAGGGACCTGGTCGGCGCGCCAAAATCTTCATTAGTTACGCTCGGCGCGATCGAGCCTGGGCGGAATGGATTGCCTGGCAGCTCGAACACATCGAGACGAATCCGTTCGCCGTCGAACTCGACGTGTGGGACTGGGCCGCGGGGCGCAACTTCGTCGCGGCGATGAGCAGTGCGCTCGGCCAGGCCGATCATGTCGTCGCGGTCCTGTCCCAGGCTTATCTCGAATCCGGGGATTACGCCATCGAACAGTGGGCCGACGCGCTCGTCCAAGACGACGGGAAACGCGACCGGCTGATTCCGGTGCGTATCGAGCCGATGTGTTCCCCACCCCTGCTGCGGGCCAGAATCCAGGCCGATCTGTCGGGCGTCGACGAGGCCACGGCCCGGCAACGGCTGTTCGAGGCCGTGCGCGGTCCGCAGCGCCCCACGGCGGCGCCCGATTTTCCTGGTCCGATCGCCCCGCCGGGGGGTGCCGAGGCCGAGGATGTCTCCACCGGACCGCGCCTGCCCGGCGCGTTGCCGCCGATCTGGAACATCCCACCGGCGAACCCGGACTTCATCGGCCGGGACCACGTGCTCGTCGAACTGCGTGAGCGGTTGCTCTCGGGCGGCACGGCGATGATCCAGGCGCTGCACGGCCTGGGCGGGGTGGGAAAATCCCAGCTTGCCATCGAGTACGCGCACCGGCACGCC
>NZ_CDWRCM010000107.1:13751-15510 GCF_977927585.1 Frankia sp. CcWB2
CCTATGACATCGTGTGGTGGGTCTCCGCCGAACAGCCGACCTTTCTCCAGAAGCAGCTTGGCGATCTGGCCCTTCAGCTCGGCAGCCAGGCAGAGCCGGCGCCGGGCGAAGGGGCCCTCGCCCTGGTGAATCGGCTGAGCGCGCGGCGCCGTTGGCTGCTCATTCTTGACAACCTGCCCGGCCCGATGGAGCCGGCTTCCTATCGCGCCGACGGGCGTGGCCACGTCATCATTACCTCCCGCAATCCAGCTTTCCAGGATTCGGCCGGCCGAATCGAGGTCGGCCTGTTCGAGCGGGCGGAGTCCATCAAACTGTTGCGCGCCCGGGACGCTTCGCTGAGCGTGGCGGACGCTGACCTCCTCAGCGAGACGCTGGGTGATCTCCCACTCGTACTCGCGCAGGCCGGTTCCTGGCTGGCGGAGACCGGAATGAGTATCGAGGAGTATCTCGGACTGCTGACCACGCATACTCAGTTGATACTGAGTGAGGGGCGGGCACTGCACTATCCGCAATCCTTCGCGGCGAGCTGGAGAGTAGCCATCGAACAGTTGGAACGGGAGAACCCGGCCGCCGTTCACCTGCTCCGGCTCGCCGCGTTTCTGGGCCCCGATCCGCTGCCGCTGACCTTCATCTCCAAGGCGGTCACGGCCACGAGCGAGCAGCCCGACGACGATCGGGCCGGCGATGCCGACCCGATCGTTTTTCATCGGACCGTCGCGCATCTGCGCCGCTATGGTATTGCCCGGGTATCCGGCCGGGCGATCCAGTTGCACCGCCTTGTGCAGGCGGTTCTGCGGGACCAGGTCGAGCCGATCGAACGACCGGTGCTCCGGGAGCGAGCCTGGGAGCTACTCGCCGCGACCGACCCCGGCAATCCGGATGACCCGGCCAACTGGTCGTACTACGCCGACGTGCTGCCGCATCTGCTGTCGGCCGATCATATCGCCGTCGACAGTCCGGGTAGCCGGGCCCTCGTCATGAACGCCGTCTGGTATCTCGCCGCACACGGGAACTACAAGAGCGTTCACCGGATCGCGCAGCAGGCCTATGGGGACGTAATGAAGTAACAAATACGTGATCGAGAGCATCATCGCAGGTCACAGGCCTGTGGAGGGTTCGAAACGCGCAAGTTATTTCATTTCGACTCCTATCTGCGTTGGCGTGTGCTGCTCGACCCGGATGATTATCATCAGGCCTGGGTGCGCAATCAGCTGGCCAAAGTGGAGCGTTCCATCGGCGAATTCCCGGCCGCCAGGGTTTTCGATGAGGAGGCTCTGGAGCTTTGCCGGCGCACGCTGGGCGACGACCACTCGGACACCCTCGTCTCGGCGAACAACCTCGCCGTCGACCTCAGCGGAGCCGGTCAGCATTCCGAGGCTCGGGAGCTCGACGAGGATACCTGGGAACGGCGTAAGCGGATCCTCGGCGAGTCACATCCGCAGACGCTCGGGTCCGCCAACAACCTCGTCGCGGACCTTGCCGCACTCGGCGAGTACGAGCGTGCCTTCTGGCTCTCAGTCGAAACATTGGATCGTTGCGAGCAATCGCTGGGAAACGACCATCCACTCACGCTCGCGACAGCCGCGAACCAAGCATATGTCCTGAGCGCGGTCGGCCAGCACGAGGACGCCCGCCTGCTGGAGGAGGACACCCTCGGCCGCCGGCGCAAGGTGCTGGGCGAGGATCATCCGTTGGATCTGGATCTGGATCTGGATCTGTCGCTGATCTTGTGATCGAACTGGCCCTCTCATGATCGTCT
>NZ_CDWRCM010000108.1:0-2143 GCF_977927585.1 Frankia sp. CcWB2
AAGCTAGCCGTCCGCTACGAAGCAACAGCCACCATCGCCGCGATCAACAAATGGCTGCCCCGATGAACTTCCCAAACAGGCCCTAACGCCGCCAGGGGGAACGCGACCCGGGGCGCGGCGCCGGCTCGGTCGCCGCCCAGATCCGCCGCCACCGTGCCGTCGGAGTGTTCGGGGCGCCACGCAGCCGCGCGGAGACCGCCGCCGACCCCGCGGCCCCACCCGTCCCACCCGGTCGGGGGACCGCCCGCGGGCTGGTTCGACCGGGGAAGCCCCCACCACCGGCCGCACCACCGGTGTTCCCGGCGCCCGTCGCGGCGACGTCCGGGGCCGAGCGCGTCGCCTCCCACCAGGAGGTCGCGTCCTCGGCGCAGAGCCGGTCGACCTCGGCGGCCAGCCGCGCGGTGAACGCCCGCACATCCTCACCCGGCGCGGGGCGCATCGGCCGGCCGAACCGCACCGACACCGGCGGACGGCCCGCCACCGGCCAGGACCGTCCCCGCGGCATCGCCGCGTACGCACCCCGCAGCCCCACCGGAACCACCGGCACCCCCGGCACCCCCGCGTTGATCGCCAGATAGGCGGCCCCCAACCGGAACCGGCCCCGCGCCCCGTCCCGCGACCGCGTCCCCTCCGGGAAGATCACCAGGTTCCAGCCGTCCCCCAGCAGGTTCATCGGCGTCGCCGACGGCGCCCCACCGTGCCGTTCGATCGGCACCGTCGCGAACGCGAACGCACTCGACGCCCCCCGCCAGGCACTGTCGAAGAAATAGTCCGCCGCCGCCGTCACCGCCGTACGCGCCCGCACCCACCCGGGCACCGTGCACAACAGCAGCGGGGCGTCCAGATGACTGCTGTGATTCGACACGATGATCACCGGGGTGTCGCGGGCCCCGTCGAACGCCTCCGCCCCGTGCACCGCCACCGTCAGCGTCGTCCGCAGCAGCGGGCGCATCGCCCCGCGCAGAAACACCCCCCGGGCGGCCCGCGCTGCCGGGCGACGCGCCCACGCGGTCGGGAACTCCCGCGGCACCTCGGGGATCCGATGCGCCTCGGCGCTGCCCGGGACCGGCCCGCGGCCCCCCGGCCGCCACCCGGCCACCACCGCCCGCAGCCCCACACCCCGTCGCGGCCTACCCGCCATCCCGTTCACCTCTGCCCCTGCCGATCCGGTCCACCGCTGGCACCTGTGCTCCGCCGCGCATGGCC
Source organism: Frankia sp. CcWB2 (assembly GCF_977927585.1). Classification (NCBI taxonomy): domain Bacteria; kingdom Bacillati; phylum Actinomycetota; class Actinomycetes; order Frankiales; family Frankiaceae; genus Frankia; species Frankia sp. CcWB2. The sequence goes on from NZ_CDWRCM010000108.1 coordinate 1,207, forward strand.
ACCGCGTCCCACCCGGCGACCGCACGATCCGTGACCCGCATCTCCCGCGGTCACCGTACTTCGGCGATCAGATGGGGTGGGGAGTGCAGATAGGTGATAGACGGATCACGGCCCACCGATCCAGACACCATCTCCAACGCATCCGCCAACGTCGACGCCGCCCGGAACCCCAGCCGCGCGCACGCCGCCCGATCACCGCCCACCCACACCACATCCCCCACATGGGCCATCGCCGGCGCCGCCTCATACCAGCGGTGGAACGGATGCACCCCGTGATGAGCAAGCGACGTCCGATACAGCGACGCATACCAGGGATCGGTGGCGTACTGCCGTTCGAACTTCGCCTCCACCGTCGCCGCCTCGGTCGACTCGGCGAGCACCTCCTCGTAGAAGTCCACGTAGGAGGGGTGGTGCAGCTGGGAGAACCGCGGCGCCAGCGGATGGTAGACGATCAACGCCCCGTTCTCGCGGACCACCGGCCGCCCCCGGTACCGGCCGAAAACCTCCCCGAGCGCGCCGTGCGCCGCCAGCACCGGGTTGACCACCGCCCCCGCGTCGAACGGCCCGAACGGGCCCAGCCCGACGACGACGACGTCGCTCTGCCCGTCGACGGTGACCCGCTGCTGGGCGTCGACCGCCGCCGCCGCGGCCGCCGCGACCGCCGTAGGATCCCCCGCGCTCACCGAGGTGACCGCATAGTCGGCGGCGAAGTCACGCAGCAGCCGGCGGCGCGCCCGCGACCCCACCAGCTCCAGGCCACGGCCCAGCCCGACCGCCATCGCCTGATCGGCTAGCGACCACTCCCACTCCCGGCGGGTCAGGAACGGATAGTGCACCGGCGCCGTCGCGGCGTTCACCGTCACCGCGACGGCGAACACCCGCACCGCCTCGCACAGCAGCCGACCCATCCGCGCCGCCGGGCCCGCCGCCGCACCAA
>NZ_CDWRCM010000108.1:2267-3075 GCF_977927585.1 Frankia sp. CcWB2
AGCCCCGGGCAGGCCGGCGCGGCGGACCGCCGCGGCGACGCTGTGCACGTGACGCAGCGTCGCATACGACGACAGGCCGGTCACGAGCCCGCCCGCACCGACCGCCGCCGGGCTCTGCGCGACCCCGACATGCACCAGTAGGTCGGCGGTGGCGACCCGGCGGGAAACCTCCACCTGCTCGTCGGCGCCGGTCACCCCCACGACGGTGAGATTGTCTGGATCCTCCGCGTCATGGCTGCGCAACTGCCCGGGCCAGAACGAGCGGAACACCCGCTCCCCGACGATCCGCTCCACCTCGCCGGCGCTCAACCGCCGGTTCAACCCGTTCGCCACGACCAGCGCCACATCGTCGACACCGGCCGCCGCCGCCGTCGTCAGCACCGCCTCGATGACCCGCCCCCGCACATCCGGGCGACGCATCCGCGGCAACGGCGTCGACAGATCGTCAAAACTGATCGTCAGCCGCATCCCCGGACGCAGCAACGCCGCCAGCGGCTCGCTGCCCACCGGCGCCGCCAACGCCGCGGCGATCGCCGCCTCGACGTCACCGGCCCCGGGCAGCGACTCGGGCGGATAGACCACCCGCGTCCCGAGCGGGAACTGCTCGAGCAGCACGCCCTCACCCTGGTGCACCAGCAGCGGGGGAGTCCGCTCGTCGACCTCGAGCACGAACCCCGGTCTCACCAGCACGATCCCTTCCACGTCCGGCACGAAGGACAACCCCTCCGTGTTGGCGCCCCGCCCGGCGGCGCAGCCCCACCATGCCCCCTCCACCCCGCCCCCCCCCCCCACCCCGCCCCCCCCCCCA
>NZ_CDWRCM010000108.1:3443-4659 GCF_977927585.1 Frankia sp. CcWB2
CACCAGCACGATCCCTTCCACGTCCGGCACGAAGGACAACCCCTCCGTGTTGGCGCCCCGCCCGGCGGCGCAGCCCCACCATGCCCCCACCCACCCCGGCCCCCCGCCCGATCCCGGCACGCCCGCTCACAGCGCCACCGTCGGATCGAACGCGATACGCACCGCACCGAGCCGACCCGCGCACAACGCATGCTCCAACGCCTCCCGCCAGCGGGTCAGCGGATACGTCGCCGCGACCACCCCGTCCAACGGGGCGCCGGCGGCCAACGCGAACGCCCGGGCCAGCACCGAGGGCGCCGCGCCGAGCCGCGCCGCCCCCACCAGCTCCAACCCCCGCGCCCACAACGGCGTCAGATCCACCCGGCCCGTGGGCACACCCGAAAGCACCACCCGCCCCCCCGCCCGGGTCGTGCGCAGCGCCGTGGACAACGACGACGCCCGCCCCGCCGCGTCGAACGCGACATCCACCCCGCCGAGCAGGAACGCCCCACCCGCCCGCGGCGACACCCGCATCGCCTGCGTGGCCCGACGCACCCCGGCGACCGCCCCGCCCGGGTCGAACACCACGTCCGCCCCGAACCGGCGCGCCAGCTCCGCCTGGCGGGGATACTTCGCCACCACCGCCACCTGCCCCGCCTCTGTATGGGCCCGCAACGCAAGCACCGTGCACAACCCGGCCGCCCCCGCCCCGACGACGAGGACCCGCTGCCCGGCGCCGACCCGCGCCCGGTCCACGGCATGCACCGCGGCGGCCAGCGGGTCGACGAGCACCGCCCGGGCATCCGACAGCGTCGCGGGCACCGGGCACAGCTGCCCACGGTGGGCGAGCATCACCCGGCTCCACCCACCGCCGCCCACCCCCCGCGCCAACCCGCCGTCACCGACCCCGCCGTCACCGGTCCCACCACCACCGGTCCCGGGGCCACTGCCCGGCGCCGGGTCGACGACGACCCGGTCCCCGGCGGCCAGCACCCGCCCGTCATCCAACGTCACCGACTCCTGCACCTCGGCGACGGCCTCCTGACCCGGCACGAACGGCAGACCCACCATCGCCGTCAGATAGGCCGACACCCGACCCGTCACCAACGCCAGATCCGACCCGCTGATCCCCGCCAGCCGCGGCCGCACCGTCACCCACCCCGGGCCCGGCACCACCGGATCACCATGCTCGACATAGCGCAGCGGCGCCGCCACCCCGACCAGCCCCGACCACCCC
>NZ_CDWRCM010000108.1:5007-6003 GCF_977927585.1 Frankia sp. CcWB2
GCCGCCGCGGCCCGCAGGCCACGCTCCCGACGATCCCCGACGACCAGGCGCGGCTCCCCGGCCGCCGACGCCCACTCCTCGATCGGCCACCCCGCCCCCCGCGCCACCGGATGCAACGCGAGATCCGGGTTCACCGCCACCGGGTTACCGACCGCCCGCAGCAACGGCAGATCCGACTGGCTGTCCGCATACGCCCACGACACCCCCAGATCCGCCCCCAACACCCGCGCATGATGATCGATAAACGCCGCCCGCGCATCCCCGACCAGCGGCGAGGATTCCAACCGGCCGGTCAGCAGACCATCTGCACCCACCTCCAGCCGCGCGGCGATCACATCGTCGAACAACGGCGCGAACGGCCGCGTCAACACCTCCACCGCCCCGGTCAACAGCACCGTGCGATGCCCCGCCGCCCGATGCTCACGCACCCGACGGATCCCCGCCGGTTTCACCCGCCGCAGCAGAATGTCCCCGGCGACCTCCACCACCAGCCGCTCCAACTCCGCCGGATCCACCCCCGCGTAGCGCGCGTACACCGACCGCATCAGATGCCCCCGGTCACGACGCTCCGCACGCACATACCGCGGCAACGCCACCGCCAGCGACGCAAGCTCCCGCACCCGCCGCGGCGCCGAGGCGTCCGCCAACCGCATCCACAGATACGACTCGATCACCGTCGCCGACGCCACCGCCCCGTCCAGGTCGAACACCGCCAGCACCCCGTCACCGGCGGCCAGATGCCCCGACAGCCGTCGCGGCGGCGCGGGATCACGCGGCCGGCGCAGCACCGCCGTCACCGCCGGGCAGTGCACGTCCTGCAGATAGTGCCGCCAGTCGAAACACGCCGGATCAAACCCGAACTCCGCCTGATCGGCCGGGTCCATCGCCGCGTGCAACGCACCCGTGGCGTCGTCGACATAGACCAGCTCCGCCTTCGTGTACGCCCGGTACACATCCGAGTAGCGGCGCAGAAACCCCACCCGGCTCTCCGCCCGC
>NZ_CDWRCM010000108.1:6298-8844 GCF_977927585.1 Frankia sp. CcWB2
CCAACTCCCCGGCGAGCCGGCGCACCCGTTCCGACGGCGGGGCATGCTCCAGCGCCCGGCCCGCCAACCCCACCAGCCGCTCCGAGCGACGCAGCTTCGCCTCCACCGCCGCCGCCCCCGCGAACGGCCACTCCGGCACCGCGAACGTCCCCCGGCCGCGCCGCGGCAACGGATCGGCCCGGAAATAGTCCCGCACATAGGCGTACAGATCCCGGAACAGCAACGGATTACGAAAACCCGAACACACCGTGTAATAGGCCGGGGTGCCCGCCGGCGGCACCACCGCCGCCGCCGCCAGGATCGCGTTGACAACCAGATCCACCGGGATGATGTCCACCACCGCGTCCGGGGAGGCGGGGAAGTCCGGCAGCTCACCGCGGCCATAGGCCAGGATCAGCGGCTCGGCCATCTTGAACCCCTCGATCCACCCCGGGAACGGCCGGCGCAGCGCGCTCTCGACGATCGAGGGACGGACGACCGTCAACGGCAGGTCCCCGTGATGATCCTCCAGATACCGCTCACCCAACGCCTTGGTGAACGTGTACGCATCCGTCCACCCCAGCACCTGCGCCCGCTCGCCCCCGGCCGTCACCATCCGCCGCGCCACCCACGCCCGGCGCAGCCGCTCCGCCTCCGCCGACACCGTCTGCGCCCCGGCGGCGGCGAACCGCCGCGACGCCTGCGCCCGAAACCGCGCCGAACACTCCGGCGCCCGCGAGGCGTCCTCGGTCTGCTGGCGCACCCGCGACGCCGCATCCCACTCGGCCCGCCAGTCCACGTCATGGGCCAGCGGCCCCTCGGCGATGTGCCCCGAACGCAACCCCGCCACATACGCCGTCGACACATGCACCAGATGAGGCCTGGCCCCCCCGGCCGCAAGCGCCCGCAGCAGCTCCGCCACCCCGCCGACGTTCGTGGTGAACGCCTCGTCGACCGGCGGGTCGAACGACACCTCCCCGGCACAGTGGATGACCACGTCGATGTCGGCGGGCAGATCCGGCATCGACGCCAGATCCCCCTCGATCACCTCCACCCGCTCGGCGAGCAGCGCCGCCACCCCCGCCGCACCCAACGCCTCCCGCAACCCGCGGAACGCCGGCTTCCGCATCATGCGCGCCAGCCGCGCGGCCCCGCTGTGACTGCCCCGCGGCCGCACCAGCGCCACCACCGCCGTGCCGGGGAAGTCCGACAGCAACCGTTCCAGCAGCGCCTCCCCGACGAACCCGGTCGCCCCGGTCACCAGGACCCGCCTGCCCGCGAGCCGCTCACGCAGCCCCACCCTGACCTCCGCTGCCGTCACCTGCACCGCCACCTGCTCGTCCGGTGAGCATCCGCTGCACCGCCTGGGCCCTGCTCGTCCGGGTGGGCACCCGCCCCTCCGGAGCTCGCCCGGAGGGCAACAGTAGGCGACGATCCGCCCCCGTGACGTCAACCGGCGCACCGCCTGCGTGTGCCCACGCCGAGGTACGCAGGGAAACCTACCGTCACCAGGGCAGCGCCGTGACGGGCAGCCCCACCACCCACCCGCCGAGATGACCCTGCGCGTCACTCCGGCAGCCGGACGAACACGCCGGCCTCAGCCACCCGCGGCCTCAGCCAGCGCCCGCAGCAGCCGCGTGCACGAACCGGTCAGCCCCCACCGTTCGGCGAGCGCCCCCACCGCCGCCGGATCGACCGGCGCCGCCGGCAGCAGATCGGCGGAAGCACCCACCGGCACGTCCCGCACCACCGCCACCACCCCCACCGCGGCACGCACATAGTCCCGGGCGCCCTGCAACCGACGCCGCGCCCCGGCCGGCAGACCCGCACCGCCGTCGGCGTCAACCGCGGCAAGCACCGCCGCGAGCGACCCGAACCGGGTCAGCAGCGCCGCGGCGGTCTTCGCCCCGATCCCCGCCACCCCCAGCAACCCGTCACTGGGATCACCGCGCAGCACCGCGAAATCGGCGTAGGCCCGCCCCGGAACGCCGTAGCGTGCCGTCACCGCCGCCTCGTCGACCACCGCGAACTTCTCCACCGCGTACCGCACCCGCACCCCGGCCGCGTCGTCGACGAGCTGGAACAGGTCCCGGTCACCGGTCAGGATGTCCACCTCCCCCCGGTGACGGGTCGCCAGCGTCGCGATCACATCGTCAGCCTCGAACCCGGCGGCCTCCGCCCGGGCGATCCCGAACGCGTCGAGGACCTCGCCGATGATCGGGAGCTGGACGAGCAGGTCGTCGTCCACCCGCTCGACCTGCCCTGCCCCGACCCCGCCGGCCCCGGCATCGGCGGCCCGGTGCGCCTTGTAGGACGCCAGCAGCGCCACCCGGAACGCCGGCCGCCAGTCGGCGTCGAAACACACCACGACCCGCTTCGGGCGCACCTCGCCGATCTGCCGGGCCAGCACGTCGAGCAGTCCCGGCACCGCGTTCACCGGGGTGTCGTCAGGAGCCCGCACCGAACGCGGCACCCCGAAAAACGACCGGAAGTACAGCGACGGGGTGTCGACAAGCATCAGCCGCCCGTCCGCCCCCGCCCGCTCACCCACAAGCACCGTCCCACCC
>NZ_CDWRCM010000108.1:9162-10414 GCF_977927585.1 Frankia sp. CcWB2
AACAGCGTGGAGTGATCGCCTCCTACACGGCGCTCGTCGACCCCGCCCAGATCGGCCTCCCCCTGACCGCCTTCATCTCGATCACACCGATCGACCCGAGCCAACCCGACGACGCCGCCGACCGGCTCGCCCACATCGTCGAGATCGAGGCCTGCCACAGCGTCGCCGGCGACGAGAGCTACCTGCTCAAGGTGCGGGTCGCCACCCCCGGCGACCTCGAGACGCTGCTGCAGCAGATCCGCGCCGCCGCGAACGTCTCCACCCGCACCATGGTCGTGCTCTCCACCCCCTACGAAGGACGCCCCCCCGCCCTGTGAACACCCCCCGGACCGCCCCCCGGACCGGACCGGCCGCCGCTCACCGCCTCAGGGCACGGCCACTACCCGGATCGAACAGATGGATCCGCGTCACATCCAGCGCGGCAGACTCACCACCGTGACCGACGACGCCCCCCGACCCGCCCGCACCATCCTGTACCGGGGCGGGCTCATCCACACCCCGGCCGACCCGTTCGCCACCGCGATGCTCACCGACGGCGACACCATCGCCTGGGTCGGCTGCGACGCCGCCGCCACCCGCCTCGGCGCTGACACCGTCATCGACCTCGACGACGCCCTGATCACCCCCGCCTTCGTCGACGCCCACGTCCACACCACCGCCACCGGCCTGGCCCTCTCCGGCCTCGACCTCACCGGCACCCCCACCCGCGCCGCCGCCCTCACCGCCCTCACCGCCCACGCCCACCGCCGCCCCGCCACCACCCTGTTCGCCACCGGCTGGGACGAGACCACCTGGGCCGACGACCCACGCCCGCTCACCGCCACCGACCTCGACCGCGCCGCCGACGGCGCCCACGTCTACCTCGCCCGCGTCGACGGCCACAGCGCGGTGATCTCCTCCGCGCTCGCCGCCGCCTCCGGTGCCCCCCACCACCCCGGCTGGCACCCCGACGGCACCGTCACCGGCCACGCCCACCACCTCGCCCGCCGGACCGCCGACGCCACCCTGACCCCCACCGGGCGCCGCGACGCCTGGAACACCACCCGCACCCGCGCCGCCGCCCTCGGCATCGTCGCCCTGCACGAGATGGCCGGACCCGACATCTCCTGCGCCGACGACCTCGCCGGCCTGCTCGCCCACGCCCGCACCGTCCCCGGGCCCGACATCGTCGGCTACTGGGCCGGAGACATCGCCACCGCCGTCGAACTCGGCACCGCCTGGGGCGGCGACGCCTTCGTCGACGGCTCCCTCG
>NZ_CDWRCM010000108.1:10643-11076 GCF_977927585.1 Frankia sp. CcWB2
CTCCCACACCGCCGCCCTGCACACCCCCTACACCGACGCCCCCCATACCTGCGCCACCACCCACCTCGACGCCGACACCATCCGCGACGCCGTCCTCGACTGCGCCGACGCCGGCCTGCAGGCCGGCTTCCACGCCATCGGCGACGCCGCCATCACCACCGTGCTGGACGGCTTCGAAGCCGCCGCCACCACCCTCGGCCACAACCGGATCACCGCCGCCCGCCACCGCCTCGAACACGCCGAAATGACCACCCCCGACCACCTGCCCCGCATCGCCGCCCTCGGCCTCGTCGCCAGCGTCCAACCCGCCTTCGACGCCCGCTGGGGGGGCGAGAACGGCATGTACGCCACCCGCCTGGGCCCCACCCGTGCCGCCGCCATGAACCCCTTCGCCGCCATGAACCGCGCCGGCATCCCCCTGGCGTTCTCCTCC
>NZ_CDWRCM010000108.1:11391-11920 GCF_977927585.1 Frankia sp. CcWB2
GTCACCCACCACGCCCCCACCGCCCGCCTCTCCACCCGCGCCGCGTTCACCGCCGCAACCCGAGGCGGCTGGCGCGCCGCCCGCGCCGACACCGACGGCCACGGCACCCTCGCCCCCGGCGCCCCCGCCACCTACGCCGTCTGGGCCGTGCCCGGCGAACTCGTCGCCCAAGTCCCCGACGACCGCATCGCCGCCTGGTCCACCGACCCCCGCGGCGCCGTCGCCGGCCTGCCCGACCTGTCCGACCTGTCCGCACCCACCCCGACCTGCCTACGCACCGTCCTACGCGGCCGCATCCTCCACGACACCCTCACCTGAACATCACCGACCCGCACCTGAGCATCGCCCCCGCCCCACTGGGCACCCACCAGTCGCTTTGGTTTCGCCGGCGAATAGTGACACGGACCCGAGTCCCAGGCCGTCAAGACCGGCAGGACCGCCACACGCCCGCCGACCAGGGCCGGCGTGCTCAACGCGACCCACGTGACCGAAACTGGTCCGGTGACCCCACCGCCCGCCCGCCCCACCC